>JAGCXU010000105.1 GCA_017961145.1 Bacteroidaceae bacterium
GCAGCATGAAGGTGTCCGTAGGTTCCTCCGAAACCGACAATGAGCAATTCTGCATCGTCCTTATCGCCAAGCACCTCAAGGTCAGGAACTGGGATAGCGTCTATCTTTGCCTTGCGCTTGCGGGTCATGAGGTCGTGATTCTCAGGGTTGGTACTTATCGCGCCTGTCTTATCGTCCTTCTCAAGACCGCCAAGTATGTGCTCGAAGCCTTCCCTGCCAGGCACAGCCCAGTAGCGAACGCCCTCAGCATTACGCATATACGGTGTCCAAGAGCCTTTCAAATCCTCTGGAACATACGGCGGATTGATGGCGGGATAGTCTTTCAGGTCTGGCAACTTGAAAGCCGCCGAGCCGTTAGCCACAAAGGCATCCGTCATGAGGATTACAGGCGTCATGTGTTCCAAAGCCATTTTCGAGGCCGTGAAAGCCATTTCGAAGCAGTCGGTGGGACTGGCAGCGGCAACGACAGGCATTGGGCTCTCGCCGTTACGACCAAAGAGAGCCTGCAAGAGGTCGGTCTGTTCGCTCTTCGTTGGAAGACCCGTTGCAGGACCGCCTCGCTGCACATCGAGCACGACGAGGGGCAGTTCCATGATGACTGCGAGGTTCATCGCCTCGCTCTTCAGGCAGATGCCGGGACCGGAAGTACTGGTCACACCAAGTGCTCCAGCGAATGACGCTCCGACTGCCGACGCGCAGCCTGCTATCTCGTCCTCGCATTGAATGGTAACGACGCCGAGACTCTTGTGCTTGGAGAGCTCGTGGAGGACGTCGGTAGCGGGTGTGATGGGATACGAGCCGAGGTAGAGTTTCAGGCCGGCCTTCTCGGCAGCAGCGATGAAACCATAGGCCGTAGCCTTGTTTCCAGTGATGTCCATGTAGCGACCTGGCACTTTATGCTTGGTCTCGATGCGATATACGTTGGCCACGCTGGAGTGCGTGTTGTGCCCGTAATCGTAGCCTGCCTGGATGACCTTGATGTTTGCCTCTGCCAACTCAGGCTTCTTTGCGAACTTCTCGCGAAGGAAGTTGAAGGCAATCTCGATGTCTCTGTCGAAGAGCCAACACACAAGTCCGAGGGCAAACATGTTGCGACATTTGAGGACAGACTTTGCATCCATTCCGCTTTCTGCCAGGCAATCTTTCACCATTGAGGTAAGCGGACAGGCAATCACTCTGTCTGGATCGATGCCCATCTCGCCGAGATAATCCTCGGTTTGGAACTGTGCCTTCTCCAAATCCTTAGGTCCGAAGCTGTCGGTATCGATGATGATAGCGGCATCGGACTTGGCGTAGCGATACTGCGTCTTGAGGGCTGCGGCATTCATTGCCACGAGAACATCGCAGAGGTCGCCAGGCGTATAGACCTGCTCGGCACCAATGTGAACCTGGAAACCGCTGACACCCGTGAGCGAACCTTGCGGAGCGCGGATGTCGGCAGGATAATCCGGGAAGGTACTTATACTGTTGCCTACAGTTGCAGACACAGTAGAAAAAATATTTCCGGCGAGTTGCATGCCGTCGCCGGAATCACCAGAGAATCTAACTACTACAGATTCCTTTTCCTTAATTTCCATTGTTATCTATGAACTATGAACCCTAAACTATGAACTCAAAAGTGGTACTCCCGAGGGGAATCGAACCCCTATCTAAAGTTTAGGAAACTTCTATTCTATCCGTTGAACTACAGGAGCAATCCAGCTGGCTATTCATGCCAGTCAGTTAAATTCGCGTGCAAAGGTACAACAATTAATTGAAAGATGAAAGATGAAAGGAGAAAAAATAAAACATAACACGTTAAAATCGCAAACGTAACACTATACGATTGCAATCGTAACACTAGTTAATCGCAAACGTCAAACGTGATGATTGCAAACGTCAAACGTGAAAAACGCAAACTTCACTGGGGATGTTTGGAAGGTTGACTAAGGGTATGTTACGATTTCACCAATACGCGCTAAAATTCTACCTTTTTTCTTGCATTTTCGGGAAATTATGCATAACTTTGCAAAGCTATTTGTACAAATCAAACATCTATATGAAAGAACGACTGACAAAACGGATTACAGCCTGCGAATTGCGGCTTGCTGCCTTCAGTTTACTGCTGTCGTGCCTTCCTGCCCTACAGAGTTCGGCACAGACTCCCACAACAGGAGAGACGCCCAAGACTGAGGCATCGAAGGCAGACCCGCTGAAACCGAAGAAAAAGATTAGCGGACAACTCCTCGACGAACAGGGCGAACCACTCATCGGAGCCAGCGTCGCCGTCAAAGGAACCGACGAAAGAGCCATCACGGACCTCGACGGAAACTATACTATCATGACTGGCGAGGAAGCTCCCATACTGGTCTTCTCCTACATGGGATTCCTGACGAAAGAGGTCGCGGCAGGCAATCAGACAACCCTCAATGTGGAAATGTCGGAAGACACGGCTCAGCTCGAAGAGGTGATTGTCACGGCTCTCGGCATCAAACGCGAGAAGAAGATGCTCGGCTATGCAGTTCAAGACCTCAAGAGCGAGCAGCTGAACCTGACGGGAGACCCTTCTGTGACCTCCGCTCTCTCTGGCAAAATCGCTGGTGTTGAGATGAATACAGCTCCAACGGGACTGGGCGGCTCTACCAAGATAACCATTCGAGGCAACTCCTCTCTCACGGACAACAACCAGCCGCTCTGGGTCGTGGACGGCGTCCCCTTCTCCGACAATCAGACGAGCGACGTGACTGCCTACGGAGGTTACGACAGAGGCGGAACCATCTTCGACCTTAATCCTGAGGATATCGAGTCGATATCCGTGCTGAAAGGCCCTAATGCGGCAGCCCTCTACGGAGCCAGAGCCGGCAATGGCGTCATTCTTGTCACCACGAAGAAAGGCGCGAAGAAGGACGGTTGGGGCATCAGCTATTCAGGTTCTTTCACTTGGAGTCAGGCTGCAGAAACCATCAAGTTGCAGAACAAATACGGCCAAGGCAGCAACGGCGAAAAGCAATATATATATAATGAAGAGGGAGAAATCGTCCGCATGACTGGCGAAAACTCCTTCGGTCCCCTGCTCGACGGGCAAGATGATTACACCTGGAACGGCTCCGTCATTCCCTACAAAGCCTACGGCAACAAGCTGACCGACTACTTCAAGACAGGCTTCTCGCACTTCCACTCAGTCAGCATGGGCAAGCAGACCGATTCGTCCCACTTCCGTCTCTCTTTCGGATACAACGACAATCGAGGCATGTTCAAGGACGAAAGGCTGAATAAAATGACAATCGACCTGAATGCGGGACAACAGATAAACAAATGGTTTTCCATCGACGGCAAGGTGTCTCTGTCGAGAACAAAGGCGAACAACCGTCCGCAGACAGGGCTCTGGGGTGAAGTCGGACAGCTGCTCCTCATCCCAGCAAATGTTCGGCTTTGCGATTTGGCTCAATACAGCACCCCTCTTCGCCCGCATCAGAACTGGTTTGGACCTGACCAGCATTACAGCAACCCCTACTACATCCGCCATCAAATGCAGAATAGCGACGAAAGGCTTCGTGCTTTCGGATACTTCGCAGGCAATCTCGACATCAAGCCCTGGCTGAAATTCCAGACGAAATACGCTTTCGACTACTATCACACTCGCATTAAGGAGACCAATCTCAGCCTTGCAGATCAGGCCATCACTACTGGCGACGAAACTTGGCAATCGAAGCTAACCGAGGATGGAATGTATCGAGGAGAGACAACTCACTTCGAGCATAACATCTCCGCAATGTTCCTCGGCGACTATACCCTCAACGATAATTGGCGATTCGGTTACACTTTGGGAGGCAACATCATGTATCAGAAGTACGAACTTCTTGGGGCTTCCGTGCAGAATATGCTCATCAAAGACAACTGGCTCTTCAATACCGCCGAGAAACTCAATAGCGCGAAAGATGCCGGAAGCGACAGAGCGATGTACTCCATCTTTGCCTCTGCGCAAGTGGCTTTCAGGGAATATCTCTCGCTCGACCTGACCGCGAGAAACGATTGGTCGTCCACCCTTCCCTCCAGCAACCGCTCGTTCTTCTATCCGTCGGCTTCCTTGAGCTACATCTTCTCCGACTTCATGAGCTCCATCGACAAGCCGCTCCCCAAATGGATCACTTTCTCGAAAGCTCGTCTCTCGTGGGCTCAAGTCGGTAAAGACCCAGAACCCTACAATCTCTATAACACCCAGTTGTACAGTTTCTCGAATGGCGTTCGCCAATCTACCGTGCAAACCATCAAGATGAACAACAACCTGAAGCCCGAGATAAAGACTTCCTACGAGGTGGGTCTCGACATGAAGTTCCTGCAGAACCGTCTTGGATTCGACTTCACATACTATTACAACAGTACGAAGAACCAGGCAATGCTCGTCGATGCTTCTTCTCCGTGGAGCCAGCAATGGGTGAATGCCGGCAAGATCAACAATAAAGGTATCGAGTTCACACTCTATACGACACCAGTCAAGACTAAGGATTTCACCTTCGACCTCAATCTGAATCTTGCCCACAACGTAAGCACAGTAGCAGAGTTGGCAGATGGCGTGAACCGCATCTACTTTGCAGGCGACTCGCACATGCCCGTCAAAGTTGGTGCCGTGACAGGTGGAAAACTTGGCGACATCTATGCAAACAAACTCATGAAACGCGACGAGGCAGGCAACGTCATACTCGATGCCAACGGACTTCCACAGCCCGAAACGGGTGACGGAAATCAAGAACAATGGCTCCTCGACCACCCAATCGGCAACATCCAACCTAAGTTGTTGATGTCCTTGATGCCCACCTTCAACTATCGCGGCATTATCCTTTCGGGCTTGATTGATGCCAAGATAGGTGGCGACATTGTCAGTGTTTCCGAAGGTATGGCGACGATGGTGGGCACTTCAGAGCGCACGCTCGACCGCGACTTCCCCAATGCCCAGCGTTATTACCAGACGATTGGCCTCTATTCTTCAGAGCAAGGCTATGCCGAGGAGTTCGTTCATGATGCTTCTTTCATCAAGTTGAAGGAACTGTCCATCGGTTACGACTTCCCGAAGAAACTGTTCCAGAAGACGCCACTCACTTCCTTGCGACTCTCTTTCGTTGCCCGCAATCTCTGTTTCCTCATGAAAAATGCCCCTGGCAATCCAGAAGGAGGCTACGACACAACGATGTTCTCGCAAGCACTCGACTTCCTTGCCGTTCCTTACGCAAGAACATATGGACTCACTCTTAACTTAGGATTCTGACATTATGAAACGCTACATATATAATAAGGTAAGCCTCTTACTTCTTACCTCAGCCCTCTCACTTCTTTCCTCCTGCTACGACCTGACCGAGATGAGCCATAATCCCTACGAAATAGAAGGTAATGACGGAGCAGCAAATGGTGAGGTAATCAATGTGGACGACGATACAAAATATGCCGATATCAACCTCAGCTATGCCGTCACGGCAGAAGACTCTGCCTATTGGAAAGAGCATATCAGCGCCGTGCCAAACGACTTGCGCTCCTTCCTCTATCAGAGTTATTACTCGCAATACCAGCGAGCCACAAACCTCACCCACGATATTTATTCAGGTTA
>JAGCXU010000106.1 GCA_017961145.1 Bacteroidaceae bacterium
GACATACTTCAATCTGGAAAGGTGTGGCTGATAGGCTTTGTCGAAGAGGTTCTGGCAAGAAAAGGTGAGTTCTATGCAGTTATGACCGAAGATGTGCAGGTCCATTCCAGCTGAAAGGTTGAAGAGGGCATAACTGTGGGTAGCTGTCTCTGTATTGTCAAGAGCATAGAACTTGTTTTGACGGAGGTTATATTCCATTCCAAAGGCAAGGAAAGTACGACGGCAGTGACCTTTTGCGAAGTCTGGAAACTCGTAACGAATATCGCTTGTCCACTTTGGAGCAGGCATCATAGGCAGGTTCTTGCTTTCTTTGGGTTGATGAAGTTGAATGCCTCGAACATAGCTGAAAGCATTCTCGAAATGGAGTGGGTTGAAGGGGTGAACGTCAACAGAAACCTCTCCACCCATCAACCTTGCATCTCCCTGACGATATTGATAGGTTCGAAAGCCGTCTGTTTCGTAAGGAAGGCGAGCCAGGAAGATATAGTCGTCAATCCAGTTGCAGAAGAGAGATGCCTGAAGATTCACGAAATGGGATGTGTAGTCCATTCCCAAATCAAGTTGCATGCTCTTTTCTGCCTTGAGATTTGTGTTACCCAACTCATATTGTATGCTGCCTTCATGCACGCCATTCGAGGAGAGTTCGCTAATCGTGGGAGCTCTAAAACCTCGTGCTCCATTGAGTCGAAGGTTGAGTCGGTCAGTAACATTCCATACTGCACCAAGGCTTCCTGTCATGCCAGTAAAGTTCTTGCTCAAGGCTTCGAAGCGAAGTTCGCCGTCTTCTTCCAAAGAAGATGTGTTGAGATGTCGGTTGTCGAAGCGAGTTCCACCAGAGAAGTGCCACTTTCGGTATTGCCATTCAGCTGTTGCGAAGAAGCCGATATCGAAGAGATGATGGTCTGGAATCAGGTATTCTTCGCCTTGATTAATATTCCTTTGCCACATTCCACCAATGCCTGTCGAGAGCTTCCAGTCGTGGGGTAGGGAGTGGAGATACTTGATGTCGTAGTTGACAGTATGCAGCCTCATTGCCAACTCAGGCTCAACCTCCTCCTCGAATTCCCTTCGATAGTTCTGCTGATAACCGATGATGGCCTTCAAAGTGCCGTCTCCAAAGTACCAGGCATTATCGCTAACTGCTTTAGTATGAAGCACTTTCTGATAGGGCGAATCTATGCCATAGCGCTTTCCATCGAAGTCGCTGCCGACAAGCTCGCCTTCCGTAATGCCTGGCGTGAAGTTGACCCTTGAGAAGCGAAGCCAGCTGTGTCCCCAATTTCTGTTGATGCCGAGCATGCCCTGAATGTCGCGTTCCTTGAACCAAGTGCCTGGAACATAACCGTCTGCCTTGTTCTTGTAGGAATGGGCAGCCTTGTCCAGGAAGTGCCAATTCCAAACGAATCCGTTCAGATTCCCTGCAAAGCCGACATGATAGTCATAGAGTCCGTTGTTCGATTGGTACTGACTGCCCACCTTGATCTGCATCGTGCCCTCCTCCAAAGGGTGTTCTGGGTGCAGAATCATCACGCCTGCAATGGCGTCGCTGCCATACATGAGCGAGGCAGGACCTTTCAGAACCTCGACGGAATGAACGCCTTCCTCGTCCACTTCCAGTCCGTGCTCATCTCCCCATTGCTGCCCTTCCTGACGAATTCCCTGGTCAACAACTACAACCCGATTGTAGCCAAGACCACGGATGACAGGCTTTGAGATGCCAGTTCCTGTGCTTATCTGGGAAAGGCCGGGAAGATGACTTACTGCATCTACCATATTGGTTCCCACGGAGTTATGTAGAAGTTTTGGCGAGACAACCATGAAGGGAGAGGCCGCATCCTTGAGTCGTTGGATGCCAGCAATACCTTGTACGGTAACTTCGCTCAGGATGGCTTCCTTCATCGGGTTGATGCTATCCTCCAAGCAATCGCTATGTTCGTGGACATTTTGTGCCGAAATGTGTGAAGAGACTGCCCACAAGCAGACTCCTATATATATGATAATGTGTTTCATTTTGGTTTCGTTTAATGAATATTTCGTGTCCTCCTTCATGTACAACATTGAGCGTGACAGTCAGGAAGATTGTTTGTTTGCTGAATATCTGTTTGAAAAAGTGTAGAGAGCAATGATGTCTTTGTGTTTCAAACAGTTGGAGGAGCACGAAGGCTGACGAAATCATGCCCGACACGACTTGGAATCTGGCAATATTGGGCATAAGTAACTTTGCTTTTGGGCTGACAACAAAGCAACACTTTTGTTGCGTTCGAGACATAAGACAGTGTCAGGAACTGGCACAACAAACATTGGTGCATCCCATCCGAGAACTGCGACAAATGTCCGTGACATTGGTGTTGCACGCATTCTGCACAGGTCGTCTCGCCATATTCGTCTGCGTTATGGATATGGAGCGACGAGAAAAGGAGCATCGGCAAATATGTTGCCAAAAGCACCCATGCTGCGATATGTCTCTTTGTTATCAGGTTCACAACTGCAAAGTTATGACTTCTTTTTTCAAATGAAACTACTTTTTATCCGAAATTCTGAAATGTTTTATCCTACGAGTCGCAATATCTGTTTTTCTGTTGCTTCAGGAAGGATTTTCCGGAACTGCTCGACGAGTTTTTCGAAGGAGGCTTCTGGGGGGCAGTTTTTCTTGCAGAAATCCTTTCCACAAAGCGCTTCTGGAGTGTTCAGGAGGGACCAGCCCCAGCCATATTCTCTGCCTCGTTTGTCGAGCGGATACACGAAATCTTCTGTGACGATGTAGGTCGCCATTTCCAACTTGGTGATGTAACTGTCGAACTTCGACCTCATACCCTTTCCGTTGAAACCGCAAGCCGAACGCAACTCTCTGGTAATCAAGCTTCCAGTAGACCTTAAGGTGTCGAGGATGGAGCCTTCGATGGAGTCGAGGGAAGGGTGGGGGAATATACTTCTTCGGTAGTTGCAGAAGTCGGCCCACCATTCTTTGCTGATGAAGCCGGCTTTCTTGTTGAAGAATTTTCCGTAGAAGCAGGGCATTTCGGTCACAATCTGCCCTTTCCACTTCCATAGCGGCCAATCCCAACCTCCGTCGTCGAAGACCACATATCGGCAGTCGTCGTCGACCATCTCTTCGGCCGAGAAACCTGGGATTCCGCTGTCGAGAAGAGGCAGGAAACCAATCTCGTCGATAAGTTCCATCAGCTCTGCTGCGGAGCCGATGCCGCTTCGTTTACTCACTTGCGAACTGATCTTTTCCTACGCCACAAACTGGGCATTCGAAATCTTCAGGAACTTCTTCCCAAGGTGTGCCAGGAGCGATGCCCTTTTCGGGTACTCCAACTTCAGGGTCGTATTCCCAACCGCATACTTCACAAACGTACTTTGCCATAGTTTTTTCTGTTTAGATGGTTTATAATCTTTGTTAACTCTGCTCTGCAAAGTTATGAACTTTTCCCTTATCCTGCAAATTCTTCCTACATAAAAAAACTTAAAAAACGAAAGGTCTTCAGCAGTCCTCGAAAACGACACAGGTGATGTTGTCAATCGTAACACTATACGTTTGCAATCGTAACACTATATGTTTGCCATTTTAACACTATATGTTTGCCAACTTCACACTAGATCTTTGCCAACTTCACTGCCGTCGTTTGCTCTTTCAGGCTCTTTTCTTGTGTTTTTTCACTTTTTCCGCATTTTCTTTTGCCTTTTATGCTTCATAATTCATAAATAATGTGTACCTTTGACGCACGAAATACATGTCAGAACCAAATCAATGTATCCTCGAAGGTACGTCAGGGTTATCCACTGACGGCGGCGGAGCCGTACCCGAAACTGCCCAAGTTTCTTCTCTCGAGGGGCAGGATGCGAAGGATGAAAAGCCTTGGTTTGTGCTCTGGGTTAACTCGAAAGCAGAGAGGTCGGTTCGCGACAATCTTATCGGGAAAGGCCTTGAAGCATTCGTTCCTGTCAGGCAGGAGATTCATACTTGGCGCAGAGGTGAACGCAGAAAGATTGACAAAGTCCTCATCCCTTCCGTTGTCTTCGTTCGGATGGAACAGTCTGACAGAAGGACTGTGGAAGATTGTCCTGGCGTGAACGCCATGATGCGCGACCCTGCCAGGAAGCGTGAAGGACTGACCGGCTGGGAGACTCTGGCCCGCGTTTCGAACGACGAGATGCACCTCTTCAAGCAGATGCTTGGGATGGAAGAAATGGATGTCCAGTTCGCTTCGGCAGATTACTCGGTTGGCGACTTTGTCCGCATCAAGGGTTTTGGCGAGTCGAGTGGCAAAGCGCAGATAGTCCGCATCTATGGCGACACAAAGACTTATGTAGGTGTTCGCGTCAGTTTCCTGGGTTTTGCCTACATGCAAGTTCCAATCAACAAAATTGAAAAGTGGAGAGATTAAACAACTAAAATATGGAAATCAAAGAATTTATTGACAAGTTTGCTGAAGCAATCGAGGTGGAAGACGCTTCCGCTCTGACTCCCGAAACGAATTTCAGGGACTTGGAGGAATGGTCGTCTTTGTCCGTAATGCTCCTCATCGCCTTCTACGACGAAGAGTTCGAGAAGGAGTTGACGCAGGACCAGATCAAGGCTTCGAGTACCATTCAGGACCTTTACAACTTGGCAATTGCCTGATAGGAAATGGCTTTTCTAACTTTTGAGGGAATCGGCATAACTGCAATGGCAGGAGCCGTTCCCAAACATGTCATTCACAATTACGAATACACCCAGTACTTCCCAGCCGATCAGGTGAAGGAAGTTGTCGATAAGGTAGGGGTGTTCGAACGCAGGTTTGCAGACAAAGAAACCTGTTCGTCAGACCTTTGTTTCGCTGCAGCCGAGCGACTTATTGCGGATAACAACATCGACAGGAACGAGATAGACCTTTTGGTCTTCCTCTCCCAAACGCCAGATTATCGAATGCCTGCAACAAGCATCATCCTCCAGGACAGGCTGGGTTTGCCACAAAGTTGCGTAGCTTTCGACATGCAACTTGGTTGTGCTGGCTTTTGTTATGCGATGTCCGTCGTTTATGGCATGATGCAAGGGGGTAACATCCGCAAAGCTTTAATCTTGGATGGCGAGACACGTTCGAAGGTATATTCTCCTAAAGATCGCAGAAGTGCCTTCATCTTTGGTGATGGAGGCGTGGCAGCTTTGGTGGAGAAAGACGAGAAGTTCGGCAAAAGCTGGTTCTCCCTCAACTCGGATGGCTCGCGTCACGACCTCATTATGATAAAAGGAGGCGGCTACAGAAACATGAGTTCGGAGGAAACACTCAAGGAACGAGTGGTTGATGAGTATGGCAATATTCGCTCCGACGAACAAGGATATATGCGAGGTGGTGATGTCTTCAACTTCGTGATTCGTGAGATTCCTCGCGACATCAAGAAGACACTCGAGTTCTCTGGAGTGGATAAAGATACCATAGACTACATTGTCTTCCACCAAGCCAACAACTTCATCAATACTTATATCGCGAAGAAGATGAAGCTTGATGCAGACAAGATTCCTCACACGATAGAGAAGTTCGGCAATACCTCCTCAGTATCAGTACCTTTGACTATTGTGAGTGAATTGAAAGACAAACTCGAAGGAAACAAGACGCTCCTTTTGAGCGCCTTTGGAGTGGGAATGTGCTGGGCTACAGGAATAGTTCCCTTCGTGGATTGCAAAGTGAGTGAAATCGTTGAAGTCGAGAATGGCGAAGCTGTCAAAGTATGAATAATCTGCTGAACAAAACGCAAGAGCAACTCATCAAATACTCCATGAAGTACTACAAGATTGCTCATAAACGCGAATGCAACTTCTCCAATCCGCGTCTCTTCACAGAGAAAATTCAATGGTACACCTTCCACTATCACAATCCTTTGTGTCCCTATATCGTCGACAAGATAACCTTCAAGGACTACATCGAAAGCAAGTTGGGGAAGGGTTACACAATACCTTTGATTGCTTCGTGGCAGTCAATCGAGGAGTTTGAAAAGTCTTGGGAGCAATTGCCGCAAAGGTTCTGCCTGAAGTCGAATCTTTCAAGC
>JAGCXU010000107.1 GCA_017961145.1 Bacteroidaceae bacterium
AACGCTTGCCGGGCTTCGATCCTGGCACCTCGCCCTTCTGCAACTTCATGTAGAGGGTGTTCAGGGGCATACGGAGATAGTCAGCCGCTTCCTCCACGTTCATCGTGCGACGCACACGTTCCAACTTCTGCTTGGTTTGGCCTTTCTGAAGGTCAAGCAGTGCCACCTTCATGCCGATGACTTCATCCCGAAGCTCGGCAACGACCTGAGGAAGGTCGTTGAATGTCAATTCGACGTTCTTCATATGATACAATGAGACCTTTGTGTCTCGTCGGCAAAGGAACTGCATTATCATTGCGTTATGAAGTTTATGATGCACAATGTACAGATAATAATGGTATAATGTGGATGGGGCTGGTTTTCCATGGTCGCCTCTGGTTATGGATGGTTGTTTATTGCAGTGGGAGGGACGGGTATGGTAATAGTCTGGTTCACTTATAGGCATAGAAAATCGCCGTACAGATCCAGCAATGAATCTGTACGGCGAGATGGAATCGGTATTGTAAAGTTGGTTAGACTGCCTGTTTCATTTCCATATTCCTAAAATGGAAAGCTATTGAATGTGGTTCAGGCTTGTCAATCTTGATAAGGTCATCGGGCTTTTCCTCCAGCAGGTTCTGTGACAGGTAGCTGTCCGTACAGGGTGAACCGTCGCGCTTGACACACAGGTCTGGGAACAGGGCCTTCACGAAACGGCCACAAGTCTCGCTCTTATAACCGTTCTCCATGCCCATGCGCTTGGCGATGTTCCATGTCAGATGGCGCACATCACGGCTGGTCACCTTGTCTTTCCACTTGCAGAGCCTGGGCTTGGGCTGATAGGTACTGCTGCTTATCCAACCCTCATATTCAAGCCATACGGCAAGAATGTCCTGTTCGTCCAGCAGAGGGCCGAGCGAGTAGTAGATATACTCCTGCATGATTTCCTTTCGGTCTTGGGCGAACTTCTCCCTTCTTTTCTGCTGTTCTCCTGCGCTGAGATTCATGAGCTCGACTATTTTCTTATTCGTTTCTTCTGACTGAGCCGGAGTTGGGGCAGGGACATCAGGGGATGCTGGATCTAGTCTGGTTGAGGATGCAGATTCCTGACTGGATGAAATAGCAGGTTCATCCGTTCTTGGGTCAGGGACCTGTAGGCTTTCCGCCTGTTCCTCATGGACTGGCTGCGTTATGCTTACATTGTCAGGAACTGGCGGGGCAGAATCTGCTTGCGCATCTATCAGTTGTGCAGGAGCGGCCTGCACAATATCGGCCTGGTCCAGAACAGGAGCGTCTTTCTTCTTGCCAAAGAGACAACTGCAGAACTCTGACAAGACGAAGAAATAGACCATAATCATAAGTTCGAGCAGGATGAACGACAAGGCAAGAAGTACGCCGTATGGAATAAGCGTGCTTCTTGCGTAGAGATACGACGCAGCCATGAATGACACGACCAAGGCCACGGCACTGATGGCTGCGAAGAATGCCGCAGGCAGAACGGTCGAAGTTGAAATGCTAACTTTTCTGTACATATTACTGGATTGTAATTGATGTCCTGAAATTTGCGGGCAAAGGTAATCAAAAACAACAAATAACCATGCCTTTGAAAATTATTCTTCAAAATTTAACACAAACGAGACGATTTTTCACTCATCCGACAGCCATTTTTGCGGTTTTCGCCGATTTTAGGGTGATTTTGTCAACGGACTCGCGCTTGCTGGAGTCGGCCATGGCGGCGTAAATCTGGGTCGTGGCGACGTTCTTGTGGCCGAGGATATGCTGGACAGTATAGACGCTGGTGCCAGCCTCAACCTGTAGCGAACCGAAGGTATGTCTGGAGCAATGGTAGCTCAGATGATTGGTGATGCCAGCCTCCTTCATCCAGTTCTTCAAAGGGGCCTGAGTGAGGCTGTCATTGAAGCCGACAAAGACCTTGTCTGTCGGTTTGCGGTTCTCATCGCCATCATTAAAGCCTATCAGTTCCAGAGCCTCGTTACTGATGGGATTGTTTACCAGTTCCTTCGTCTTCTGCATACGGAGGGTGATGTACATAGAACCATCGCCATACGGTTGGATCTTATCCCAAGTCAACTGCTTGATGTCGCTCTTGCGTAGTCCTGTGAGGCAAGAGAAGAGAAAGGCCTTCTTCAGCACAGGCGAAGAACAGGGTGTGTTGGCCAGATTGACGAGTTCTTGCCTTGATAGGTGCTCTTTCTCCGTGGGGATGGTGTCAATGCGCTCCAAGAAGCCGTTGGGATTCTCCTGAATCTTATGCTCGCGGTAGGCGGTGTGGAGTACGGCGCGGAAGGTTGACCAATAGCCTGCGATGCTATTGATGTGCAGGGTGTACTCTGTGTGTTTGAGCTGGTGGGCGGTCATCAGGTACTCCTTGAACTTGTTGCAGAGATCGACATTGATCTCGTCGAAGCGGCACTTGCCGTTGCAGAACTTCTCGAAGTGGAGATAGACATTCTCCCACTTCGTGTTCTTCTTGTAGGCCTTGTCCTTGAAGTAGTCGAGGAAGCTGCCCTTCATCTTCTCCTTGTCGAAGAAATCATAGCGCTCGTTGACGATGCTCTCGAAACGACGGCAGCGCAGGGCCTCGGCCTTCGCTCGCATGCTGTCGTTGTAGTCCTTCTGGCGCTGCGACTTCGGCTTGGCGTAGATGTAGATGCCCAGCGACTCGTGGCGCATAACCTTCATTGTTGACTCGTCGCGATAACCCGGATAGTAGTCC
>JAGCXU010000108.1 GCA_017961145.1 Bacteroidaceae bacterium
GCATCGTCTTGGCATCCACGAAGGCATCACCCGTCATGTAGCGTCTGCCCTCCAGAATCTTTGACTTTAAGCCTTTCCAACGGAATGAGAGGCGATAGAGCTTCTCGTCCTCTTCACCTGTCAACGTCTCCACCGCTATGTTGTAGTACTTCTTTGCTATCGACAGGCTATAGAGAGGCTTGACCGTTTTCTCCCAATAAGCACTTTGGAAGGCGCTTGGGCTTATCTCAGACATCCGAGAGATGTTTGTCGTGGTAAGTCCCATACGACTCATTTTTCCTTGAGCGTTGATACCGTAAACGCCGCTGAACGTCTCGTCATCGCGAAGGTTCACAGCCGACCTCCAGCCCATGAGGCTTTCTATCAGGTAGCTGTCTCTGCTATTCTTCATCAGGGCTCGCATGAAATAGCCCCGTCTGTCCTTTTTGTGCTTCGAGAAGTCCCGTTTCAGGTTCTTGATGACTTTTGCCAGGACACCCAGTTTATCTACAGGCCTCACCTCGACCTCCCTGAGAGCCTGTTCGTAGGGTTTGAGCCTGACCCTCGACGGCACCTCCCAAGCCTGCATGCTCATCTTCTCGAAGCCGATGAAGCTGAAGGTCAAGATGTCCTGCGGAGAAGCAGTCAGACGAAAGTCACCCTCGATGTTGGTCAGCGTTCCCTTTCCCTTATCCATATAAACAGAAGCATAAGGCAATGGTTCACCCGTGACTGCATCAACCACGCGACCAGTTACGGTCAGCATTGCATCCTGACCAAAGGCCTGAGCTGTCCAGAGCAAAAGCAGGAAAAAGAGCAGTCGTTTCATGATGCAAAGTTAGTATTTTTGTGCATTAGTTCCAAACTTCATGGCGAAAAGTTTCATAAGCACCGTATGAGGCTTCCCTAAACTTCAAGTTAAGTTTGCAATCGTATAGTGTTACATTTGCAATCGTATAGTGTTACGTTTGCAATCATAACGTGTGACGTTTGAAAAGATGGTGTATCGAAGGCGGTCAAACATTATCGATTCACAATTCGCGGCCTATTAAGATGAAAAATAAGGTTTGTGTGACGAACATATGAAAAAAATCACTATCTTTGTACAGAAAAACATTAAAACGTCTAAAACTAACATGAATCAAACACAACAACAAAAGGGCAGTAAGGCCTATCTGTACTCTATCGTGCTCGTCGCAGTATTGGGCGGCTTGCTTTTCGGCTACGATACTGCCGTCATTTCAGGAGCAGAGAAAGGTCTGCAGGCATTCTTCATGGAGGCTGGAGACTTCGAGTACAACGACATTTGGCACGGCTTCACTTCGGCCAGCGCTCTCGTCGGCTGCATCATCGGCTCTCTGTTGTCAGGCTATCTGGCTACGAATCTGGGCCGAAAGAAGTCGCTCATCATCTCAGGCATCCTGTTCTTCATCTCCGCTTTGGGAAGCATGGAGCCTGAGTTCCCGTTCTTCAAGCACGGCGAATCCGCCTTTGAACTGCTCATCACATTCAACATCTACCGCATCATAGGCGGCATCGGCGTTGGTCTGGCCTCGGCTATTTGTCCCATGTACATAGGCGAGATAGCTCCCTACAAGATAAGAGGCATGCTCGTCAGCTGGAACCAGTTCGCCATCATCTTCGGTCAGTTGGTGGTCTATTTTGTGAACTTCTTCATTCTCGACGATCATGTTCAGCCTTTGGTGGAGGAGATGGGAAAAGGCTTAGCAGCCATCAACCCCTCAGCACAATGGACTGTGACAACCGGCTGGCGTTACATGTTCGGCAGCGAAGCCATTCCTGCAGGCCTCTTCACCTTGCTCATCTGCTTCGTACCTGAAACGCCTCGATATCTTGTTTCCATAGGCAAAGACCAAGATGCCTTTGATGTCCTCTCAAAGATAAACGGCAGCAAAAATGCCGCAAAAATCCTTCCTGAAATCAAAGACTCGCTGGTAATGAAGACGGAAAAGGTGTTGGCCTATGGTTGGATGTGCATATTCATAGGCATCATGCTCAGCGTGTTCCAGCAGATTGTAGGCATCAACGCCGTACTTTACTATGCTCCTCGCATCTTTGGCGACATCGGAATGCAAGATCCGATGATGATTACCGTCATTATGGGCATTTTCAACATCCTGTTCACGCTGGTTGCCATCTTTACCGTCGAGAAGTGGGGACGCAAACCTTTGCTTATTTGGGGCTCGCTTGGAATGGCTTTGGGAGCCTTCGGAGTGGCCATTTCCTTCGGTCATGCCGGCATGGAACTAATTACTTCCGTGTCTTTGCTCATCTACTCGGCATCGTTCATGTTCTCTTGGGGCCCGATTTGTTGGGTACTCATCGCAGAAATCTTCCCCAACTCCATTCGCGGCAAAGCAGTCGCCATCGCGGTTGCCTTCCAATGGATATTCAACTTCATCGTCTCCAGCTCGTTTGTGCCAATGTTCAACATGCATCTCCGCGAAGGCGATGACTTCGGACATTGGTTCACCTACGGCCTTTATGGCATCCTCTGTGTCGTTGCAGCCGTCTTCGTTTGGCGCCTCGTTCCAGAGACAAAGGGCAAGACCTTGGAGGATATGAGCACTTTGTGGAAAGGACAAATGAATAAATAGAAAACTATGAAAAGGAACTATTTGCTTGGATATGATGTAGGAAGCTCCAGTGTAAAGGCTTCTTTGGTGGATGTCGAGAGTGGGGCTTGCGTCGCCTCTGCCTTCTATCCGAAAACAGAAGCGCCAATAAAGGCAGTTCGGTCAGGTTGGGCTGAGCAAGACCCTGAAGCATGGTGGCAATACTTGAAGGCTGCAACAGCCGACATTATGGCAACCAGCGAAGCCAAGAAAGATGAGGTGAAAGCAGTCGGAATCTCCTATCAGATGCATGGTTTGGTCTGTGTTGACAAGAATCTGAAGCCTCTGCGAGAATCGATTATCTGGTGCGACTCTCGAGCCGTCCCCTATGGTCAGAAGGCTTTTGACGAACTTGGAAGCGAGAAATGCCTCAGTCATCTGCTCAATTCGCCAGGCAACTTCACCGCCTCCAAGCTGGCTTGGGTGCGCGAGAACGAACCGGACCTCTTCCATAATATATATAAGGTGATGCTTCCTGGCGATTATATTGCATGCCGACTCTCAGGCACGCCTGCCACAACTGTCAGCGGCCTTTCCGAAGGTATGATGTGGGATTTCAAGGAAGAGCGTCCTGCCCAGTTCCTTTTGGACTACTACGGCATTCCCAAGGAGATGCTATCTGACATCGTTCCTACTTTCGGAATTCAAGGCGAAGTCAATGCCGCTTCTGCAGCAGAACTTGGTTTGCAGGAAGGAACACCTATCACCTATCGAGCTGGAGATCAGCCCAACAACGCGCTGTCCCTTAATGTTTTCGAACCGGGAGAAGCGGCAACAACCGCTGGAACATCGGGAGTCGTCTATGGTGTGCTGGGAAGCGTGGCCTATGACCCACAAAGCCGAGTAAACACCTTTGCCCATGTTAATCATCAAAGCAGCAATCCGCGATTGGGGGTACTGCTTTGCATCAATGGTACAGGCATTCTAAACTCTTGGGCACGCCGAAATGTAGCGCCTTTAGGCATCGGATATGCCGAGATGAACGACCTCGCTGCTCAAGCTCCCATAGGGGCAGAAGGACTCTCCATCCTTCCTTTCGGAAACGGCGCAGAGCGAGTGCTTTGCAACAAGGAAGTGGGTGCAAGCATCCACGGCATCAACTTCAACACGCACACGCAAGCCCACATCCTTCGTGCAGCCCAAGAGGGCATCGTCTTCTCGTTTGCTTACGGAATGGAGGTGATGAAGGAGATGGGCATGAGCCTGAAGACGATTCGCGCTGGCAAGGCCAACATGTTCCTCAGTCCCATCTTCCGCGACACATTGGCAGGCGTGACAGGTGCCACCATCGAACTTTGCGACACAGACGGAAGCATTGGTGCTGCTAGAGGAGCCGGCATGGGAGCCGGTATCTATGCCGACAACAAAGAAGCCTTCTCTACCTTGAAGAAGTTGCAAGTCATCGAACCAAACATCAAGAATCAGGCTGCCTATCGCGAAGCCTATGAACGCTGGCTAACAAAATTAACCTTATAATATAACGACAATGAAACAGTTTTTTCCAGAAATTCCCGCCATCAAGTTTGAAGGCTTAGAGAGCAAGAATCCATTGGCTTACCGCTATTACGACCGCGACCGAGTTGTCTTGGGCAAGAAGATGAGCGAATGGTTCAAATTCGCAATGTGCTGGTGGCACACGCTTGGTGCTGAAGGAGCCGACCAGTTTGGCGAAAACACGAAGTCCTTCCCCTGGAATGCGGCTTCCGACCCTCTTCAGGTTGCCAGGGACAAAGCCGATGCCGGTTTCGAATTCATGCAGAAAATGGGCATCGATTACTATTGCTTCCACGACATTGATCTCGTGGCAGAAGCTCCTGACATTGAGACCTATGAGAAGAACCTCAAGGAAATCGTGGCCTACCTGAAGCAGAAACAAGCCGAGACTGGCATCAAGCTCCTTTGGGGCACAGCCAATGTCTTTGGGCACAAACGCTACATGAATGGCGCAAGCACCAATCCGGACTTCGACGTCGTTGCTCGCGCCATCGTCCAGATTAAGAATGCCATCGACGCAACCATCGAGTTGGGTGGAACATCCTATGTCTTCTGGGGTGGCCGCGAAGGCTACATGAGTCTGCTGAACACCGATATGAAGCGAGAGAAAGAGCACATGGCTACGATGCTGTCAATGGCTCGCGACTATGGCCGCAGCAAAGGCTTCAAGGGCACTTTCCTCATCGAGCCAAAGCCGATGGAACCCACAAAGCACCAGTACGATGTCGATGCCGAGACCGTCATTGGTTTCCTCAGAGCTCATGGTCTGGACAAGGACTTCAAGCTCAACATTGAGGTCAACCATGCTACTCTTGCAGGTCACACCTTCGAGCACGAACTGGCTTGTGCCGTCGATGCAGGTTTGCTGGGCAGCATCGATGCCAACCGCGGTGACTACCAGAACGGCTGGGACACCGACCAGTTCCCCATCAACCACCGCCAACTCATGCAGGCCATGTTCCAGATCATTCGCAATGGCGGTTTCAAGGACGGCGGTACCAACTTCGACGCCAAAGTCCGTCGCAACAGTACCGACCTGGAAGACATCTTCATTGCCCACATCGCGGCTATGGACGTGATGGCTCGTGCCCTGATCAGCGCAGCTGCAGTCATCGAGAAATCGCCCATCCCAGCCATGTTCAGGGAGCGCTATGCAAGCTTCGACTCAGGCGAAGGCAAGCGTTTCGAGGAAGGCAAGATGACATTCGAAGAGGCCTACGAATATGGCAAGAAAGTCGGAGAGCCCAAGCAAACCAGCGGCAAGCAGGAACTCTACGAAGCCCTCATCAACATGTACTAACCGACCTTTCGATTGAATAAGGTAAGCCTCGCTAACTGGCAAGTTGGCGGGGCTTTGCTTTTTCACTCAATTCTTCGCTTTTTTCTTTGTCACCCTGATATAACGTCGTTCGGTATCTCCGGCAACGGCAACTCCGCCGTAAATCTTCCCTTTGCGAGGAAGGACAACCAACTTCAGGTTGGGGCAACGGTAGAACATGTCCAGGCAGAATAACTTCTTGTACGTAAAGGCGTTATACGTGAAGTGGTTGCCATCGCTTAGCGAAATGCGATGTCCCTTGCCGTTAAGCTTCTGCTGTTCCAGACTCTTCCATTCAGCCAAGTTCCGAGTCTTCACCTTTATATCCAAATCCCCAAACGCATCTCCAAGAAGGACATAGTTGGCTTCCTCCGTCATGACACCACGCGAGATGGGGCTGTATCTGTCATCTTCAAGGTGGAAATCAAGATTGTCGAAATGGTTGCTCAAAGGGCCTAAGGAGAAAGATGTGGGTTCATAATATTCGTATGACATGCCTGCCAGAATCCTTTCCTCGGCATTACGGATTGTCAGATAAGGAACTTCGCCCGATACGATTGTCGCATCCATCAGGTTTAGTGTCTTCAGTTTGCCGCGACCGTCTGCTCCAGCCATCTTTCGCAACACCTTGATATCGGCAGAGTTCAGCTTTCCCGAGACGACAAGATACTGGCAAGTGTCCTGCTGAGCCTGAGTCAAAAGCGCAGACAGTGTTCCGGGCTCCTTGACCTTCACTTTGACTGGTTCCTGGGCGGAAGCAAAAAGTGTAAAGCAGAAAGCGATGAACAAAAATAAGTTTTTCATAATTGTATGTTTTATCCGTTTGCAAATATACAACTTTTCCATTGCAGTCTACGAATTTTTGTGTGACTTTTTTGACATGTTTCACTTGTTCTGTTTCGGTTCAAGATGATAAGTGAAGCTGAATGCGGCGAAGTGGTGCATATGGTCGCTCCAGGTTGATACTTGCTGATTAGACGTCTCATTTGAATAGAAGTTGTCGGCATTGTTCAGAATGTCATTCACTTCCAGTTTCAACTTGCCCTTGCCCTTCAGCTCGCCACGGTATATGTTCGACGCCATTGCCTTCGGCGCCTTGATGATCTTGTAAACTTTCGCCTGCCCCGCCGCACAAACGAGGGCAAGGAGTGCAGTGATGAGTGTTATGCTTCATTGTTTTTTTGTGTTTTCTGTTTACCATTTCCTGAATTCTACTTTGGGGACGCGCTTCTTTATGGACTCCTTCTTTTCGTCCGATATATTGTCGTAGATGCTGAAGTGGTCTATGGTTATGTTATCCATCCATTCGGGCAGTTCAACATCTTCTGTCGTGAACTCCAACATCAGGGAATTTATGTGCTTTATCAGGCTAAGCGCCTGGGGCACTTGCTGCAGGCGCAGGGTTATGCAGCCTTTCTCATTAATCTTGGAAAGGAAGTTGTAGATATCCTGATCACTCTCTGCCCTGCGTACCAGCCATCCGATCTTGGGGGTTA
>JAGCXU010000109.1 GCA_017961145.1 Bacteroidaceae bacterium
ACCCTCCTGCTTGCCTTCGTTGTAATAGCAGGACAGGCACAAACGCAGACGTCGGCCTTGATACGTGGTCGTATCGTCAATCTGCCTGAATGGGCAAGGAATCAACTCACTATCGATTACTACAACCCACTGCAAGCTTACTTCCCGACATGGCTGCCGCTTCAGCTCGACAGCCTTAGGCGGTTCGAGGTCGAGGTGCCGATGACGGACATATCTCCCGTTGATATCGTCTATAAATGGTTTTTGCTGAAGCCAGGGGAGACGTATGACGTGGAGCTGGATGGCGAGTCAATCAGGCTCACGAGCAGTGGCGGCGAAGGTTCGCTCACGAATGAAGTCCTGAATCACGAACCGGCTGTTTGCGATGTTGACTTTTTTAACATGAAGGACAAGACGGATGCCTTTGTGATGGATGCTGCTGAGAAAGAGCTGAAACGACTGGAGGCGGCCAACGATTCTATTCTTAAAGCCAATCCCAACCTCTCGCAGCAGTGGCGCGAATATGCTGAAAACAATGCTTTGGCGAGCCTTGCCGACGAACTTGTCCAACGCTATTTCACCAAGCCTTCAGTGCGTCAGTCTACCGACGGCAAGCTCTGGCAATGGCTTCACGACAACTTCATCTGCCGTCTGCATCGTCCTTACTCGCTCTTTGGCGAGCGTTTGGGCTACATCATGCTTTTCTACGTCAAGGAACTTCTCGACCCTCGCACCCGCAGCGACCTTAATCTCCGCGGCTTCGACACAGCCATCGGCATTGCACTTGAAACCTCCTCCAAACCCTCCAAAGGAGGGGAGAACGGCGACCTAAAGACGCTTCGCACGATGCTGCAGGAATACAAGGCACTCGTCGAGAGTGACGTTCCCGACTCTGTCCTCACGAGTCATCCCTTTGTTGAAGCGGCTGAGAAACTCTACACCGAGCCGTACTTCAAGGAGCTCTTCAAGAGCGGAGTCGTGAGTGAGCGCACGACAGCAGAGGACATCAAGCGCGTCGCCTCGCTCGACATGCCGGAGGATGTCCGCGATTATGCTCGCGCCGTCCTGCTTTACAGCGAGATGGAACAATATCACGCGCCGCTTCGTCCTGCTTTGCTGAACCTTGTGAACGAGGTGAAAGACGATGGCTTCCGCAAGCTTATCCTTGAGCAGGACAAGCATTATCGCGACCTCGCAAAGCAGACAGACGAGAAGAGCCTGATGCCGAACGAGCCGCTTGCAGGCCTCACCGACGGAAAGGACATCTTCGAGAAGATTGTCGAGCCGTTCAGGGAGCGCTTCGTCTATGTTGATGTCTGGGGTACATGGTGCGGTCCCTGCAAACTCGACTTACAGATGAACACGAAGGCTCTGCATAAAGCTCTCGCCGACTTGCCTGTCACTTATCTTTACCTCTGCAACGGAAGCCCGGCGGATGCTTGGCGAAGCACCATTGCAGAGTATCAACTCACGGGCGAGCACTCGACACATTACAACTTGCCTGCTGTTCAGCAGAGCGCGGTAGAGCAATACATCGGCGTTCGCGGCTTTCCCACATATCGAATCATTACGCCGGACGGCACCATCATAAAGGACGACGTGCCTCGCCCCGGCAATCCCGAAGCCGTCCGCAAAAGGATGCTGGAACTTATGAACAAGTAAAACAAAGCATATATGAAAAGACGAACCATCATCACCCTCCTGCTCTCCCTTGTTGCAATGGCTCAATCGTCAGCACGAGGTATTCCGAGCGGGTTCCGATGCGGAACTTGCCGCCCCAGATGCCCATGCCGCTGCTGACGTAGTAGTTCGTTGCGCCGCGCTGGTACCCACCGAAGGCACATTCATACATCATGTCGGTTATCCACGAGATGGGCCAAACCTGCCCATGATGGGTGTGGCCGCTAAATTGGAAGTCGATGCCCTCGCGCTCGGTTTGTTCCAAGTGGTAAGGCTGGTGGTCGAGAAGGATGAGATATTTGGTCTTGTCGGCCGACGCGACGATGTCCTTGAGCGGACGACGGCGGCGGTTCATGCGGTCGTCGCGCCCCATGATGCAGAGGTCGCCCAGCTGTGTGAGCGTGTCCTGCAGCAGGCAGATGTCTGCTTCTCTGTAGAACCTTTGCGCCTCAGGCTCGCCGCTGTAGTATTCGTGGTTGCCGAGGCAGGCAAAGACGGGTGCATCAATCCGCAGGAACTCCTCGTGCACTCGTTCTTCGCGAAGCGGTCGCATGCTGCCGTCGATGATGTCTCCAGCTATGAGCACCATGTCGGGGTGCTCTTTGTTTATGATGTCAACCCATCGCGCGAACTCCTTCCGGCGGTTGTGATAGCCGAGGTGCAGGTCGCTCATCAACACCAACTTGACAGGCTTCGTTACCTTCGTCGAGCGAATCGTCACTTCCTCACGATACTTGTGGCGATAGTGGATATTCCCGTAAACGAAGAGTCCGAAGAGGCAGAGCACGATGCAGCCTGCGGTCCACCAGTTGTCGCGGAGCCACGCGGCAGGCAGCAGATGCACGAGCCTCGCGATGTCCAGCACGACGAAGAGCATCGTGAGGTAGAGCAAGACGATGATGCTCGACGTCCCCACCTCGTAAACCGCCGTCGCCACGGGCATCGGCAGGCGGTCCGTTGCACGGAAGATGCTGGCGAAGAGCATGGCGAATGCGCCCATCATCAACAGGATGACGAGAGACCCCACAGCCCCCTTTAAGGGGAGTAAAAGCCAGACATGCCAGCAGACATACGCAAGGGCCAGCAACGGAAGCAGCAGAAAAAGAAGCATCATCATTCGTGCAAACATTCTTATTTGTTCTTTCCTGGGCAAAGGTACGAATAAAAATCGACATTTCCACTCGTCGGGCCACCTCTTTTAACATCTTTTGAAACTGAAGTTCTCTTGTCCTTTTGCTCGTCTTGACAGCTGAAGTTTGTTGCACATACATGTACGTGCAATTGCATTTACATGTATGTGCAATTGCTTTTACATGTACAAGCAATCATCTTAACTGCATGTCTCGGGCGATTTGTCTGGCGATAAAGGGCATAATTGCTAACTGAAATCATGGCAAAAGCATTTCCAGTCGGAAATAATAAAAAAGGAAAAAGACATATACTTTTGCCTTACTTGTTTCGTAATTAAGAAAAAAAACGTATATTTGCAGTGGAAACTGCTAAAACAATACAATATGAAAGAGAAAAGGAATCTGGTTTTCTGTCTGCTTGCTTTTGCCTTCGCGAGCTTGCAAGCACAGGTCAATATCAAGGTTGATGTGGCTCAAAAGGGCATTGAAATCAGTCCCACGCTCTACGGCATCTTCTACGAGGACATCAACTTCGCCTCCGACGGCGGCTTGTATGCAGAACTGATAAGGAACCGCTCCTTTGAGTATGACGCCGAGAAGCCTGCACATTGGCGCGCGGAAGGCAGCACGATAAGTCTTGCAACGGAAGGTTTGCTCAACGAGAAGCAAGGTCACGCCCTTCGTGTAGAAACCACAACACCGGATGGTGGCATCAGCAACGAAGGCTATTGGGGCATCAATGCAGTGGCAGGCACACAGTATAAGCTGTCGTTCTGGATAAAGCTTCTGCATGGGAAACCTGATACAATGAAAGCCTTCTTGAAGGATAAAAGTGGAAAGGTGCTTGGGCAAACTCTTATATCACAAAAACTTAATAAAGGTTGGCAGAAGGTAGAGGCAATCATCGTACCGCAAGCATCCGACCCGCAGGCTGTCTTCACGCTGAACTTTGAGAAGCCCTGTGCTGTTTTGCTTGATGTGGTAAGTCTTTTCCCACCTACCTTCAAAGGTCGCGAGAACGGCTGTCGCATCGACCTTGCAGAGAAACTGCAAGCTCTTCATCCTGCTTTCATGCGCTTCCCTGGTGGCTGCTACGTGGAAGGCAACCATAAGCCGGAGAACGCCTACCACTGGGAGCGGACGGTCGGTCCGATAGAAAGACGTCCGGGTCACATGAATGCCAACTGGGGTTATCCTACGACGGATGGTCTCGGCTTCCATGAGTTCCTGCAACTCTCCGAGGACCTCGGAGCGAAGCCGCTCTATGTGGTGAACATCGGCATCTGGCATGGCGGATGCACCCCCTTGAACGAGTTGCAGCCGTGGATTGACGAGTGCCTCGGCGCCCTTGAGTACGCTAACGGCCCCGTCACGAGTCATTATGGCAAGATGCGTGCCGAAAATGGTCACCCCGAACCTTTCAACATCGCCTATATCGAGATAGGCAACGAAAACTACAACTGGCACATGGACGACAATTCAGACCAAAGCGACCACTATCCCGAACGCTACCGCATGTTCTACGATGCCATCAAGGCGCGCTTCCCTGAGGTGCAGTGCATCGGCAACGTAGAGTCTTGGGGAACGGACACGCCGAAGTGGCGCAACAGTCACCCCGTCGATATCCTCGACGAACATTATTATCGCAACCCTGCGTGGTTCGTCGGTCAGTACAATCGCTACGACAATTACGACCGCAAAGGTCCCATCATCTATCCCGGCGAGTATGCCGTCACACAAGGTTACGGCACGACCGGCAATATGAACGCTGCGATGGGCGAGGCTGTCTTCATGATGGGCATGGAGAACAATGCCGATATCGTCCGCATGAGCAGCTATGCGCCCATCTTCGTCAACGAGAACGGCATCCAGTGGCGGCCCGACATGATCAGGTTCAATAGTAGCCAGTCGTTCGGTACGCCAAGCTACTGGGTGCAGCAACTCTTCCCGACTCACATCGGCAACCGTCTCGTGAAGAGCGACTTGCAGTGGAACATCCCTCAGAAAGAAGCGGAAACTCAGATGCCTGTCAGTGTCGGTGTGGCGACTTGGAAGACGCAAGCCACGTATCGTAATGCGCAACTCTTGGTCGAAGGCGTTGAAGTGCCGCTTCCCGATATGAAGGATTGGAAGCCGGGCAACTCAAGGTCCGAATTCCAAGGTAATTGGAGCGCAGCAGATGGCACCTTGCGTCAGACGACCAATGCCGAGGAAAGTATGCGCGTCTCTCCCCAGTCTTTTACTGCCAAACGCTATACTTATAAGGTGCAGGCAAAGAAAGACGGCGGGGCTGAGGCTTTCATGATTGTCTTCAACTATGTGGATGAGAGGAACTTTGACTGGCTCAACCTCGGCGGCTGGGGCAACACGAGAACTTCCGTCGAGACCACTATGAGCGGCAGTCGCAATACGCTCGACGGCGCTCGCAATGACCATTATGATGTTGGCAAATGGTACGATATCCAGCTTGATGTGGACGGCGAGGACATCACGGCTTCTGTCGATGGAAAGGTTATCTATAAGGGAAAGAAGCGAAGCAGTCAGTTGTATGGCGTATATGCAAACAGTACACTCGACGAGAAGACGAACACGCTCTACACAAAGATTGTGAACCTTTGCGACACAGGTACGAAAGGACGCATCGAACTTTCGGGCGGCACGGCTGCAGAAGCAGAGATGGTAAGGCTGGCAGGCATGACAGGCGACGACGAGAACACCATGCAGTACCCCGACAACATCGTCCCGCGTCCTGCAAAGGTTGGTTTAGAGGACGCTGGCCGCTGCCTCAGTTTCGATGTTGCACCTTTCAGCATCAATATCATCACGACAAAGTTGAAATAAAGAACGCTTGAGATTTATGGTAAAAAAGATTGTATATGCCCTCTTGCTGGGTTGCTTTGTGCTTGCCTCCTGTCAGGAAAAGAAGGAGGAAAAGGCTGCGTTGGTCTATAAGACGATGAAGGTAGCGCCTTCCGACCAAACGGTGAAGGCAAGTTATAGCGCCACCATGAAGGGCAAAGAGATTGTGGAGATACGGCCGCAAGTGAGCGGACTCATCACGAAGATTCTGACTGCGGAAGGGCAGAAGGTTCACAAAGGGCAGACGCTCTTCATTATTGATCAGGTGCCTTATCAAGCCGCACTCAACACCGCAGAAGCGGCTTTGAAGTCTGCCAAGGCGGCTGAGGCAACGGCTCAGCTCAACTACGACAGCAAGAAACAGTTGCGCGACCAGCAGGTCATCAGCGATGTCGAGTTGCAGACTGCTCAGCAGGCACTCCTTTCGGCTCAGGCTCAGGTGTCGCAAGCTCAGGCAGGTGTGACGAATGCCCGCAACAGCCTAAGCTATACAGTAGTCAAAAGTCCGCTGAGTGGCGTGGCTGGCATGATTCCCTATCACGTTGGAGCACTTGTTAGCAGTAGCATTGCAGAGCCTTTGATATCGGTTTGCGACGACAGTGAGATGTGGGTCTATTTCAGTTTGAGTGAGCGCGAAGTGACCGACCTTACCTTGCAATATGGTAGTTTGGAGCGCTTCATGCAGCAGATGCCTGATGTTTCGCTCTTGTTGAGCAACGGCACAGAATATGGTCAGAAGGGCAGGGTGGATGCTGTAAGTGGCATTGTGGACGCCAGCACGGGAGCTGTATCGCTGCGAGCAGTCTTCCCCAATCGTGACCATTTGCTTCGTAATGGCGGCACAGGAACGGTTGTCATCTCGACTGTCAGGAATAATGTGTATGTCATTCCACAGACCGCGACCTTTGAACTGCAGAATAAAGTCTTTGTATATCGTGTCGTCGAAGGTAAGACGCAGCAGACGGAAATAGAAGTCGCCCCGTTAGACGACGGCAAGACCTACATCGTGGAAAGCGGCTTGAAGGAAGGCGACGTCATCATTGCAGAAGGTGCTGGCCTGATGAGGGAAGGGACAGAGGTGATAATTCAAAATTAATTAATTCAAAATTCAAAGTTGAATGTCACCGAAATTATTTATAGACAGGCCGATATTGTCGGGCGTAATATCAGTTTTCATAGTGGTGCTGGGGTTGATTGGCCTTTTGCATCTGCCCATCGAACAGTTCCCGGAGATTGCTCCGCCTACGGTTAGCGTGCGAGCAAACTATACTGGTGCCAACGCGGAAACCGTTCAAAAGAGCGTCATCATTCCCCTCGAGGAGAGTCTTAACGGCGTGGAGAACATGATGTACATGACCTCTTCTGCCTCTAACACAGGCTCCGGCAACATCAGCATCTTCTTTAAGCAAGGCACGGATGCCGACATGGCGATGGTCAACGTGCAGAACCGCGTGGCTTCTACGCAAGGACAACTGCCCGCGGACGTCACCAGAAGCGGCGTGACGGTGCGCAAACGTCAGACGAGCAACATCAAGAGTCTCTCGCTTTACAGTCCCACGGATGCCTACGACACAGACTTCCTCACGAACTACATGAAGATAAACATCGAGCCGCGACTCTCGCGAGTGCCTGGCGTGGGCGAGGTGAACGTCTGGGGCGCCAGCTATAGTATGCGCATTTGGCTCGATCCGCTCAAGATGGCATCGTATGGTCTCATGCCTTCCGACATTGATAATGTGCTTGCGGAGCAGAACATCGAGGCCCCGACTGGCACGCTTGGAGCCGATGCGGAGAACACTTTCCAGTATGTTTTGAAGTATCGTGGCCGCTATGAAGAAGAGCATAATTATGAGAACATGGTCGTCAAGTCGCTGCCCGACGGCAGTGTGCTGAGGCTCAAAGACGTGGCTCGTGTCGAACTCGGCATACAGAACTATACCTTCCAAAACAGCACGAACGGCCACGCAGGCGCTAATTGCATGATTGCCCAGACGCCCGGCTCGAACGCTAATGAGATAATAAAGCTCATCGATGAAACTGCCATCGAGATTCAGAAGGAGTTGCCTCCGGGCATGGAACTCGTGGATGTGATGAGCACGAAGGACTTCCTCGACGCCAGCATCCGCAATGTCGTCCGCACGCTCGTCGAGGCCATCTTCCTCGTCGTGCTCGTCGTCTATATCTTCCTGCAAGACCTCAAGAGCACGTTCATCCCGTCGCTCGCCATCGTGGTGAGTTTGATAGGCACCTTTGCCGTGCTTTATTTCATCGGTTTCAGCCTTAACCTATTGACGCTCTTTGCCTTGGTCTTGGTGATTGGCACAGTGGTGGACGATGCCATCGTCGTGGTGGAAGCTGTCCAGGCGAAGTTCGACGAGGGCTACAAGTCGCCTTATCTCGCCTCAGTCGATGCGATGAAAGGCCTGACGTCTGCCCTCATCACGACCACCATCGTATTCATGAGCGTCTTCATCCCCGTTTGTTTCGTGGGCGGCACGACAGGCGTCTTCTATACGCAGTTCGGTGTGACGATGGCGATTGCCGTTATCATCTCCACCATCAACGCCATGACGCTCTCGCCCGCCCTTTGTGCCTTGATGCTCCGACCCAGGCGAGAAGGCGACACGAGCTTCTCGGCGCGCTTTCACGAGGCGTTCAATGTCGGCTTCCATCGCGTGGTAGGCAAGTACCAGAGGGGCGTCCTGCGCATCTTCCACAACCGTTGGCTGCCCTGGGTTTCCGTGGTTGCCGTGTGCTTCTTGCTGGCCTACATGCTGAAGACGACGAAGACCGGCTTCGTGCCAAACGAGGATATGGGCTCCATAAACGTCAACGTCCAATGCGCTCCAGGCACGAGCATGGCTGTGACAGGCAAGATAACGCGCGAGGTGGAGCGTCGCATCAAGGACATCCCGCAGTTCCGTCTCTACAACATGACCATCGGTCGCGGCTCGACATTCGACCAGTCGTCGTCCGCCGGCTCGTTCAATATCCGCCTGAAGAACTGGGATGAACGCAAGGCGAAGGGTGACGACATCAACTCCGTGATTGATGAAATCTACCGCCGAACTGCTGATATCACGCAGGCTCAGATACGTGTCAGCACCCGTCCCATGATATCAGGTTACGGCGCGACGAGTGGCTTCGAGCTTCACGTGCAAGACCGAAAGGGCGGCAAGATCGAGGACCTGATGCGCATCACACGCGTACTCATCGACTCCTTGAACCAAGAACCCGCCATCTCTCGCGCGTTTACCACCTTCGACACCAAGTATCCGCAGTACCGCGTGGAAGTTGACGCTGCCCGTTGCAAGCGCGATGGCGTGACGCCGAATGCCGTCTTGCGGGTGCTTTCGGGCTATGTCGGCGGCACTTACAGCAGCAACCTGACGCGCTTCACAAAGCTTTATCGCGTCATCGTACAAGCGTCGCCCGAGTTCCGTCTCGACGAGAAATCGCTCTCCAACATGCGTGTCCGCAGCGAGAGCGGGCAGATGATTCCCATCACGCAGTACATCTCGATGGAGCGCGTCTATGGCAGCGAGGGGCTGAACCGCTTTAACCTCTTCAGCAGCATCGCCGTCATGGGGCAGACCGCCGACGGTTACAGCAGCGGACAGACGCTGGAAGCCATTCGCCGCACGGCAGCCAAGGTGCTTCCCGAGGGCTATGGCTACGAGTTCGGCGGCATGTCGCGCGAGGAAGCGTCGCTTGGCAACACGACCGCCATCATCTTCGTCATCTGCGTTCTCTTCATTTACCTCATCCTTTGCGCGCTCTACGAAAGCCTCTTCATTCCCTTGGCCGTCATCCTGAGCGTGCCGTTCGGACTGCTCGGCAGCTTCCTTTTCTCGAGGATGTGGGGCTTGGAGAACAACATTTATATGCAGACGGGACTCATCATGCTCATCGGCTTGTTGGCTAAGACGGCCATTCTGCTGACCGAGTACGCCACGGAGCGACACCGCAAAGGCATGAGCATCACGATGGCCGCGATGAGTGCCGCCAGAGTTCGTCTGCGCCCAATCCTGATGACTTCGCTCACCATGATATTCGGCATGCTGCCCCTCGTCTTCGCTCATGGCGTGGGAGCCAACGGCAACATCTCGCTCGGCGTAGGCTGTGCAGGCGGTATGTTCGTCGGCACCATCGCGTTGCTCTTCATCGTGCCCGTGCTCTACATGCCTTTCCAATGGCTCCACAGCCGCTTCGGACACATGGTGAAGAGGTAAAAACTCCCTGCATCAGGAAACGAAAGATTATTTTTGTCTTGGCAGAAGAGTTAAGAATACTTAAATCTTCGCCTCAAAGCGTGACATTTCGCATGCTCGCGCGTTATATATAATAAAGGTATAAAAGTGAAACAGTGAAAAGGTGAATATGAAACAGACACTCATTGCATGCCTTCTGCTCTTAGCGGCAGGGGCGGCACAGGGAAAGCAAATCGTGTGGGAACAGCCCACTACGGAGTTCAGTACAAGCTACGGCGACGGCTTCTTCAATTTGGCTCTCGACATCACGAAGGTCGAGCTGAAGGAGAACGAGACGCTCGTCTATATGACAGTCAGCCAGCGGTCGGACTACGATGACTATTGGTTCCAGTTCGCCAGCACGTCTTATCTGAAGGCTGACGGCAAGCAGTACGCCATCACGTCTGCCGACGGCATACAGCTC
>JAGCXU010000110.1 GCA_017961145.1 Bacteroidaceae bacterium
GAAGTAGATATCAATCTCGCCCTCGCCATTTGAAGTGGCTGTGGCGTCCATGTAAATCATATTCTCCACGCCGTTCACGACCTCCTCGAGAGGCATGATGACGGACTCCATCACGGCATGAGCATCTGCACCACTATACGTGGCACTGATGGTAACCATTGGCGGAGCGATGTCGGGGTATTGCTCGACAGAAAGGGTCTGCAGGCTTACCACACCGATGACTACTGTCAGTACGGCGATGGCAAAAGCCGCTACCCAATGCTTTACAAAGAAATGTGTCTTCATTTCACTTCACTTTCACTCCGTTCGACAAATTCTGCACGCCGTTGATGACGATTTCGTCGCCGCTGTGCAAGCCGCTCTTCACATAATAGTTCTGTCCGCTATTCGAGGGGATTGCCTCACAGATGACGCCTTCCACGGTTCCGTCCTTGCTTACGCGATAGAACATCAGGTGGTCCTGGAGGTGTACGGCAGCCGTCTTCGGCACACGGAACACTTCTTTCATCTGAATGGGGAAGACGAGTGTGGCAGAGAGTCCGGAGCGCAGTTCATAGTCGGGGTTTGGGAAGGTGGCCTTACAGATGACGGTACCCGTCTTGCGGTCCACGATGCCGCCCATCTCCGTCACTACGCCTTCGTGAGCATACTCCTGTCCGTTCTTCAACTGCAGTTTCAGGCGGGGCAGTTTTGCGCTGACAGTCTTGCCGTCGATGTCCTTCAGACCTTCCGACGAGGGCTTCAAGTTATATTGTTCCAACAGATCCAGCAATTGACTCTCCGTATAAGAGAACCACGCTTGAATCTCGCTGTCGTCGCTTACCGTACAAAGCAAATTCGAAAGGTCGGCCACTTCGCCGATTTTGAAGCCGTTCTCCTTGATGATGCCTGTGATGGGCGACCTTACCGTACAATAGCCCAAGGTGGTCTGAGCCATTGCCAACTGAGCCTGAGCCTGCTGAACTGAGGCTTGAGCCACATGATAGGCATTCATACTCGACGAGAGAACGTAGTCGCTGATGATTTTCTTCTCAGCCAACTTCTGGTTCGACTCGTATTGGAGTTTAGTTGTTTCCATCTGAGCCTTCGCTGCAGCCAAGTTAGCCTGAGCGTTCTGCACGTTCAGTTTGTGCTCTGTTTGGTCGATAACGAACAGAGCCTGACCTTTTTTCACTTTGAAGCCATCCTTGAAGTTCACCTGTCGGATGATGCCGGAGACCTGTGGAAAGACTTCCACCTCGCTCAGTCCGTGGAGCGAAGCGGGAATGTAGATGTTATAGACCCTCGTTTCGGCCTCAACCTTTCGGATTTCGTACTTGATTTGGTCCTGTTTAGCTTTGCGCGAACTGCTGCTGCAAGCCGTCATCAGGACTGCCAGCGAAAGAATCGCCAATACTTGTGTCCAACTACCTGTTTTGTTATCCATATTTTATATATTTAATGCGCAAAGGTACGAATAAGTGAGCAAAGTACAAAAAGAAAACTAATGTTTTTCTTTTTAATGTTGAGCGAAAGTGTGAAGTTGGCCAAGTTCACGTGTTACATTCGCCATCATAACGTGTTACGTTCGCCATCATAACGTGTTACGTTTGGCACCGTCTCCTGCAGCGGAAAATGTTTCGTAAGTTTGTGCTTTCGCCCGGCAATGAAGAAAAACTTTGTGTTTCTCTTTGTTTTGTGCTTACTTATTCGTAACTTTGCAGCGCAAATGTTTCATATCACGGATGAATTGCATGAAGAAACTTTATATTTTCCTGCTTGCAGGGCTTGCTTCTGCAGGGGTTTGGGCGGAGGACGATGCGTTCTACTTCAATGACGCCATCCTTATGCCAGGCACTTCGGCGAACATCGAGTTCTGCATGAGGAATGCTGCAACGGACTTGACTTGCCTGGAGGCTGAAATCCAGTTGCCAGAAGGGTTTGTAGTGGCTCTGGACGAAGCTGGCAGTCCTGTCGTCACACCTTATCCCAATCGCTCTGCCAAGCACGAAATACTGGCAAATGTCCTTGACAATGGAAACCTCAAGTTGCTCATCAGTTCCATCGATGCCGACTTGTTCGACGAAGGAGAAGGTCCGCTCTTGAGTTTCCGCGTGCAAGCCGACGAGGATGTCCTTGCTGGCGAATATGCAGTTGAGACTGTTGGCGAATCGCTCCTCGTAAGTAATGCCGCAGAAGCTTGTTATAGTGTTGGCGTGACTGGTAATGTGCTGGTTACTGACGATGCGACTGGCATTGAGGCAATTGACAATAGACAATCAACAACTGATAATATAATCTACAACCTTGCAGGTCAGCGTGTAAGCAAAGCAAGAGGCGGCATCTTCATCCAGAACGGCAAGAAGGTACTTAAATAGGGGAATATTATCAAGGAATAAAATAAAGGGCCTCTGAATTTCTCAGAAGCCCTTTATCGTTTCCCTAATCTTTAATCCTTATTCTTTATCTGAAGGACTCTTACTTGACGCGACCCAGATAGCTGCCGTCGCGGCTGTCAACCTCAACAATCTCGCCTTCCTCGATGAAGAGAGGAACTCGAATCTCAGCACCAGTCTCAACACGAGCAGGCTTCAGAGTGTTGGTAGCAGTATCGCCCTTCAGGCCGGGCTCTGTCCATACAATCTGCAGATGAACCTTAACGGGAACGTCGGCATAAAGCACAGTCTCAGTGCTGGCGTCAACCACAACTTCCACATTCTCGCTCTCCTTGAGGAACTTCACACCGTTCACCTGGTCGGGAGCAATGGTGATCTGTTCGAAAGTCTCGTTGTTCATGAATACCAAGTCGTCTCCATCCTTGTAGAGATACTGGCAGGGGCGACGCTCTACGCGTACATCTTCGAGGCGCTCGCCAATGTTGAAGCGCTTTTCGATAACACCGCCGTTCACCACGTCCTTCAAAGTCACGTTCATAATGGTGTTGCCCTTACCGGGTTTGCGATGAAGGAAGTCGATGCAGAAATAGAGCTTTCCGTCCATACGGATGCAGGTGCCCTTCTTAATGTCCTGTGAATTGATCATAAATGTTACTTCTTTTGTTTATATTTGATTGATTTTGTGGTGCAAAGGTAAGAAGAAAATAAGAAAATAAGAAAATAAGAGGAGAAAAAGTTATCTAATACTTGTGTAAATGAAAAAAAAGGCTTAATTTTGCACCCCGAATCATAATGTGCTCATAATAATTAAGTAAAAATAGATATGAAAAGAACATTTCAACCCCACAACCGTCGCCGCAACAACAAGCACGGTTTCCGTCAGAGAATGACAACTGCTAATGGACGCCGCGTATTGGCTTCTCGTCGCGCTAAGGGTCGCAAGAAGCTCACCGTTTCCGACGAAAGGCACGGCAAGTAAAGACGAATTTCAGCAAAAAAGGGAAAGAAGTAAGGGAAACTTTACTTCTTTTTCTTTTTTTATTGCTATCTTTGCCGCGTAATTATATAAAAAAAGAAAAGATTATGGCTCTGGAGAAATTCAGGAAGAAACTTTTCAGCCCATATGTCTATTGGAACCTGATAGCAATGGTGCTTGTGGGTATAGCTCTCTTCGTAGGGCTCTGGGTGTGGATGGTACAATATACCAAGCACGGAGAAGGCGTGGATGTGCCTGATGTGAAAGGCATGTTGATTGGCGATGCCGAGTATGCCCTCGACGAAGCAGAACTTGTGACTGTCGTAGTTGATTCCGCTTATGTCCGCAAGTTGCCGGCAGGTATTGTACTCGAGCAGAAACCCTCGCCTGGCAGCAGAGTGAAGTCGGGTAGGGAAATCTATCTGACCATAAATCAGAAGCAAACGCCCACCAATACAATCCCCGATATTGCAGGAAACTGCTCTCGCCGTGAAGCGGAAGCTCGCCTGAAAGCTCTTGGATTTAAGTTAGGGCCGATGGAGTTCGTTCCTGGCGACCCCGATTGGGTGATTGCCCTCAAAGTGAATGGTCGCGAGGTCTATACAGGCGAACGCGTGCCAAGCGATGTCCCCATTGTTCTTGTCGTGGGCAATAGCGAAATAGGTAGCGGCGAAGATGAGTTCGGCGACCTCTTTGGCGATTCGCTGGGAGGAGAAGTAGAAGTCTTTGACGGCTACGAGGAGGTCCTCTAAGAATGACGGAACTGGAAGAAGACATATTGCTCGATGATGAGCTCCTTGAAGAGCAACCTGAAGAGCACGAGCATTGGCGCATTGAGGTCGATAAGGGACAAAGTCCTGTTCGCGTTGACAAGTTCCTCATGGACCACATGCCTGGAACTAGTCGCAATCGCATTCAAAAGGCTGCAGAGGCAGGAAGCATCCGCGCGAACGACAAGCCCATCAAGAGTAACTACAAGGTCAAGGCTGGCGACATCATCACGCTTGTCCTCGATCATCCTAAACGCGATTGGGAAATCATTCCCGAAGACATTCCTCTCGATGTCGTCTATGAAGACGAAGTCCTGCTTGTTATCAATAAGCCTGCAGGCCTTGTTGTGCATCCAGGTTGCGGAAACTATAGTGGAACACTGGTTAATGCGATTGCCTGGCATCTTCGCGATGATAAGAACTTCGACCCGAATGACCCAACTGTAGGACTCGTGCATCGCATCGACAAAGATACAAGCGGGCTTTTGGTTATCGCAAAAACGGCAGATGCAAAGACAAACCTCTGCAAGCAGTTCTTCTATCATTCAACGAGACGCGAGTACAATGCCCTTGTCTGGGGACCTTTCGCAGATGATGAAGGCACTATTACTGGCAACATTGGCAGGCATGCTAAAGACCGCTTGCAGATGGATGTCTATCCGATGGATGGCGAGATAGGGAAGCCTGCAGTCACGCACTATAAAGTGCTCGAGCGTTTTGGACCTGTAACGCTTGTGGAGTGCCACTTGGAAACAGGCCGGACGCATCAAATCAGGGCACACATGCGGCACATCGGTCATCCGCTCTTTGCCGATGAGCGCTATGGTGGCTGCCAAATCCTGCGAGGTGAGCAAACAGCTTCCTACAAGGCATTCATCCATAATTGCTTTGCTTTGTGCCCACGTCAGGCACTCCATGCAAAGACACTTGGCTTTGCCCATCCCACGACAGGAGAGGAGATGTTCTTCTCGTCGGAACTGCCTGAGGACTTCGAGGCTTTACTCAATAAATGGAGAATTTATAGCAAGAATAGAAACTAAATAAACATAATGAAAACAATTGCAATAGTTTGTGGCGGTGATAGTTCGGAACATGATGTAAGCATGCGAAGTGCAGAAGGCATTGCTTCGTTCATCGATCCCACGCGTTATATTATTTATAAGGTAGAGATTCATGCCGGCAAATGGGAGGCTCTGCTTCCTGATGGCAGTAGGTCGAAAGTCAACAGAGATGACTTTAGTTTTATGCATGATGGCAAGGAGGTTCATCCAGACTTCGCCTACATTACCATTCATGGTGCTCCAGGCGAGAACGGCGAACTGCAGGGCTACTTCGATCTCATCAAGATGCCTTACTCGACCTGCGGCGTACTTGTCGAGGCGATGACTTACGACAAGTTTGTACTCAACAATTACATGCGGGCTTTCGGTGTTTCGGTTGCCGACAGTCTGCTCGTCAAGATTGGTCACGACAAGGAAGTGAGTGACGAAGAGATAGTGTCGCGCATCGGCCTTCCTTGCTTCGTGAAGCCTTCTCGCGGTGGTTCTTCTTTCGGTACGACAAAGGTCAAGACTATTGAGCAACTTCGTCCTGCTATCGACCTTGCCTTGAAGGAAGGCGAGGACGTAATGGTGGAAGCTTTCATGGGAGGAACCGAACTGACTTGCGGCTGCTATAAGACAAAGCAGAAGAGTGTTGTATTCCCAATTACAGAAGTTGTTTCGAAGAATGAATTCTTTGATTATGCAGCAAAATACAACAACGAAAGCGACGAGATTACACCTGCCCGCATAAGCGAACACCTTGCTGAGCGCGTCTCGAAACTGACCTCGATGATTTACGACCTGCTTGGTTGTCACGGCATTATCCGCATTGATTACATTATCACGGCAGGCGAGAAGATCAATCTCCTTGAGATAAATACCACCCCAGGCATGACAACAACGAGCTTCATCCCGCAGCAAGTTCGTGCTGCAGGCTTGGACATCAAAGATGTAATGACAGATATCATAGAAGACACACTGCAAAATGCAAAATGAATTTGATGAGATACGTCCCTTTGCGGAAGGCGAAGTGAAGGGAGCCGTCGAGAGTCTGCTTGCCGACAGGCAGTTCTCGCGAATGCTGAAAGGCTTTGTCCCTTGGATGCCAGGCTGGATGCGCAACGGAATTATCCGTTTGGCATTTGTTGGCGTGAACACTCCTTTGCAGTTCCAACTGCGCTTCATCAAGCCTGTTTTGAGACGTATCCTTCGCAAATGCAGCACAGGTTATGACTTCGCATACAATGGTATCGAGCCAGGGCCAGAGCGCTACACCTTCATCAGCAATCATCGCGATATTGTCCTCGATAGTGCTATCCTCGACTTGATGCTGCACGAGAACCATTTCCCCACGACCTGCGAGATAGCGATTGGCGATAATCTTCTCATCTATCCGTGGATTAAGACGCTCGTCAAACTCAATAAAGCTTTCACGGTTAAAAGAGGTCTCAGTCCGAGAGAACTGCTCGAGAGCAGTCAGACGATGAGCCGCTACATGCATTATGCCATTCAGGAGAAGCACGAGAACATCTGGATTGCTCAACGCGAAGGTCGTGCAAAAGACAGTAGCGACCAGACGCAAGAGTCTCTGCTCAAGATGTTTGCGATGGCTGGAGAAGGGAGTGTTGTCGAGCGACTCAAGGAGCTCAACCTCGTGCCACTCAGCATCAGCTACGAGTACGACCCTTGCGATTACCTCAAGGCGCAGGAGTTCCAGATGAAGCGTGACAATCCGTCGTTCAAGAAGACTAAGCAAGATGACCTCGACAACATGAAGACTGGCATCTTCGGACAGAAAGGGCGCATCCATTACGAGGCAATGCCTTGCATTAATACCTGGCTCGACGAGGTCGCAGAGCTGCCTAAGACGGAAATCTTTGCTGAGATAGCGAGACGAATCGACCAGCAGATTCATGCAGGTTATCAGCTTTTCCCAGGCAATTATGTTGCCCTCGATTTCCTTCAAGGCACGGCAAACTATGCCGATAAGTACACCGAAGCGGAGAAGAAGACCTTCGAAAACTACTTGCAAAGCCGCATCGACCTCGTGCAGATAGAGAACAAGGATGAGGCTTTCCTCAAGGAACGCATCCTCACGATGTATGCTAACCCTGTCATTAACAAGCAGATAGCGACACGATGAAACACTCCTGCCTTTGCATAATATTCAGCATACTTTGTCTCGTTTCCTGCAAAAACGGGGAAGAGGAGAACTTCTACCCCAATGTCGTGACTGAGTTCGCGACAATTCGGACTGATGCTTCAGGCACGATGAAAGAGCTCACGACCGATGATGAGCACACCTATACTATCAAGAATCCGCAGACAGGTTATAAGAAGGACTACAGTTATCGAGCCGTTTGTGGCTTTATTCCTGATGGTCAGGTAGTTACACTCTATCACTTGACTGCTGCCTATCTGCTTTGCGACTCTACTGAACTTGCCTGCGAACCTGACCCAATCAAGGTCACAAGCATTTGGAAATCTGGTCGTTACATTAACATGCATCTCTCACCACTCACGCAAGGTGGTACACAATACTGGGGCTATCGAGTCGACGAGGTTAGCGACGGAATCGCTCACCTCAGCCTCCATCACAGACAGAATGATGATCCTCTGTCCTACACGCAGACCGTCTATGCCAGTCTTTCCATGGATGAACTCGAGACAATTCCAGCTGGAACAGATATTGTCCTGCACATAAAAACTTTCAGCGGAGAGCAAGTCTGGACATTCAAAAAGCCTTAAAAGCCTCACTTCCTAAGTGCTTGAGAATCAGATGGCATGGGTGGATGAAAAACTTAACGTGGTTAAAATCCAAACTTAACGTGTTAAAATGGCAAACTTAACGTGTTAAGTTGAGCAACTTAACGTGCCACGTTTGCCAACGAGGTTAACCTAATTGGCCAACCAGATAAACCTACTTTATTAACAAGACATGACTACTATGAAAGAGATTGCCATATTGCTAGGTATCATACTGTTTTCAATCGTCGTGATTGCCATAAAGGTCAAGTTCAACTCCTACATTTTCGGAGAAGGCGGACTGTTGGGACCAGAAGACCATTCCCTCAGTCATGAGATAAAGAACCTCGCCAAACTTCGCGACCAAGGACTCATAGATGCCGAGAAGTACGAGGAGATGAAGGCAGAGCTGCTCCTGAAGCACAAAGAGTTGAACCGCAGTACAGACAAAGAAATACAGAAGCTTGAGCGATTGCGGAAGCAAAACATCATCACTTCGGAAGAGCTGGAAGACCTGAAGAAAAGGCTCGGCATTTTAGGATAATTCACGTTTCTTTTGCTGATATGTAAAGAAAAAAGTGTATTTTTGCAGAGCAAAGAGTTTGAGACAAATGAATTATGAATCGATAAAGGGCAGTATTGCCGTTCTCATATCTGGCGGCGTGGATAGCGCAGTCGTTGTCCATCAGCTTTGCCAGGCTGGTTTGAAGCCCGACCTGCACTATATAAAGATAGGTATGGACGGGGAGGATTCGTCGTGCTCGGCAGAAGAGGACATCGAACTGTCGCAGGCTACGGCTCGCAAGTACGGGCTTAAACTCGAGGTGACCGATCTTCAGAAAGACTACTGGGAACAGGTCGTGGGCTATACTATCGAGCGAATCAAGCTGGGATTGACGCCTAATCCGGATGTGATGTGCAATCGTCTCATCAAGTTTGGTGCGTTCGAGCAAAGGGTAGGGCACAATTACGATTATATCGCGACTGGCCATTATGCCACGAACGTCGAGCGAAATGGCAAGATGTGGCTTGGTACAGCTAAAGACCCGGTTAAGGACCAGACCGATTTTCTTGCTCAGTTAAGCTACGAACAGCTCAGCCATACGCTCTTCCCGATAGGTCATCTCATGAAGGAGGAAGTGCGACAGATAGCTCTTGATGCAAAACTTCCGAGTGCCAAACGCAAGGACAGTCAGGGCATCTGCTTCCTCGGAAAGATAAACTACAACGACTTCATCCGTCGCTTCATGGGCGAGCAGGAGGGAAAGATTATAGATATCGAGACGGGAAAGGTCGTCGGCAAGCACAAAGGCTTCTGGTTTCACACCATCGGACAAAGGAAAGGATTGGGCTTGAGCGGTGGTCCGTGGTTCGTCGTGAAGAAGAATGTCAAGAAGAACATCATCTTTGTGGCGAACGGATGGGACACACAATTGCAGTACGGACACGACTTCCGATTGGCAGATTTCCACTTCATCACAGAACCTCTGCCAGTTCAAAAAGGCGAAGAACCCGTACCTATTCAGTTCAAGGTGCGGCATGTGGACCACTTCATGCCAGGCTTCATCAACCTCGATGACGAGGGTTATCACATCCACAGCGACGCTCCCATACAAGGCATAGCACCCGGTCAGTTCGGCTGTATCTATGATGCTGAGGCAACTATCTGTTATGGAAGTGGTGAGATAAGCATTTACAAAGAAAGATAAAATACATATGAAATACGATTTCGACGAGATAATTCCCCGTGAGGGAACTGATGCGATAAAGATTGACCGCGTGAAGAACGAGTGCGGCACCGATGACTTGTTGCCGATGTGGGTGGCTGATATGGACTTCCGAACACCTTCTTTCGTGTTCGACGCCATACGAAAACGCCTCGAACAGGGCATCTTGGGTTACACTTGTCAGAACCCTCCTTACTATGAAAGCATCATCCGATGGAACAAGGAACAGCACGGAATGAACGTCACGCGCGAGATGATTTGCTATGTTCCCGGGGTTGTGAGCGGCATCTTCCTCGCCGTACAGGCCCTCACGGAGAAGGGCGACCGCATCCTCATCCAGGAGCCCGTCTATCATCCCTTCACCTTTGTGCCCGAAACATGCAAACGCGTGGTCGTTCAGTCCTCGTTGCGCCGCACGGAAACCTCTTTTGCGATGGATTTCGACCGCCTTCGCGAGGACATCAAGGGCTGCAAGTTGATGGTGCTTTGCAACCCTCACAACCCAGCCGGAATATGTTGGTCGAGGGAAGACCTGCAGCAGGTTGCGAAGATTTGTGCAGATGAGGGCGTCATCGTGGTGAGCGACGAGATACATTGCGACATGGTTTTCCAGGGACACCGGCACGTCCCCTTTGCCAGCGTCAGCGAGGAAGCACGTCGCATCAGCATCACCCTTCAGGCTCCCACGAAGACCTTCAACATGCCGGGTATCGTGGCAAGTCAGGCGATTGTCTATGATGAGAGGCTTCGCCATCAGTATTTCAACTACATTTGGGGCACGGATCAGGACCTCGGCAATGTCTTTGCCTGCGACTGCGTGATGGCTTGCTACAGCGACGAGGGTAGGGAATGGAAACAGCAAATGCTCGACTATGTGCAGGGCAACATTGACCTTGTTGTGAAACGTTTCGCAGAGGAATGTCCGAAGATTCGTCCCATCGTGCCCGAAGCAAGCTTCCTCGTTTTCCTCGATTGCACGGCTCTCGACTTCAAGACACAAGGCGAGTTGGAGCACTTCTTTGCCTTCGAAGCCAAAGTCGGCATGAACTCAGGAGCAATGTTCGGCAAGGGCGGAACTGGTTTCATGCGTTTGAACGTCGGTTGTCCCCGTTCTGTCGTGAATGAAGCCCTCGACAGAATAATAAAAGCCATAAAAGATTTGTGAAGATACAATATAGAATATGCCATTTGAAAAACATCTTAACAAACTATTATTAACCGCCGTCTTATGCCTTCTGCAACCTGTTCCATGCATGTATGCAGAGAGGCCGATTGACGAGGAACATAAGTTGTCGGGCACCGTGATAGGAACGGAGAAATGCTACAACTATGCCAGTCAGTCTGTCTCGTATGACATAAATACCGCAGCAAATGCCTTCGACGGAAACCTCTCCACCTTTGTTGCCACTTATGAGACGTCTCACACATGGGTAGGCTTGGATTTGGGTTCTCCTCACATCATTACACGTGTGGGTTGGAGTCCTCGTGATGACAGTGAAGGCCCTAAGCATGTTGTCCTGGGAATTTTCGAAGGTTCCAATCGCGAGGATTTCATGGATGCTGTTCCCCTGTATATGATTACGGAGGAGGGAACTATAGGCGTCATGTCTTATGCAGCCGTGCGTGTTTCGCGTGGCTTTCGCTATGTTCGTTGGTGTGGTCCTGCAGACAGCCGTTGCAATATTGCCGAGTTGGAGTTCCACGGTTATGAAGGTGTGGGAAACGATTCCCGATTCTATCAGTTGACTAATCTGCCAACTCTTTCCTATCATACTTATTCCGGGATAGAGCCTTACGACAAAGTTCACGAACTGGAATCTGAGATGTGTCTCGTTTATGACGGAGGAACCCACATACAGGAATATCCAATCTTGGCACGTGAGCGCGGAAACGGTTCACGTTATGAACTCTTCAAGAAACGGCCCTATCGTATCAAGTTCAACGACGGGGAGAGCCATCACATGCTCAAGGGTTCTCCGTTGGAGAGTCCTTCGAAAGCCAAGAAGTGGACGCTTCTGCCCAATTGGCGCGAGAAGACCTTGATACGCAACAACATTGCCTTCGAGATGAGTCGTCGGCTTGGATTGCGCTATACACCTTGGATTCAGAATGTTGATGTCATCGTGAACGGAGAATACAAAGGGAATTACCAACTCTGCGATCAGGTTACTGTGGACCCAAATCGTGTGGACATCACAGAACTGCTTTCCAGCGACATCGAGGATCCCCTCATAACTGGCGGGTATCTGTTGGAGATAACCAACCCTGGTGAGCAATATCATTTCAGCAGCAATCATGGCCTTCCTGTCGACATCAAGTCTCCTGATGAGAATGATATAGTTTCTCAACAGTTTGCATACATTCGAGACGCTTTCAACGAAATGGAGTCCAGACTGTGGGCTACCTACTACACTGACCCTGACGAGGGCTATCGCAGCAGGCTGGATTTGGAAAGTTTCCTGCGCTATTTCCTCGTTGGCGAATTTGCTGGCAACCATGATGCGATGTGGAGTCTCTATTTGTATAAGGAGCGAGAAGATGACCTCTTCCATTTCGGTCCAGTGTGGGATTTTGACCTTAGTATGGACAATGACCAGCGTTCTTATCCAGTAAACGGGAAACCCGACTGGCTCTACAATTATGGTTCTGCTGTTTCAGGCATACGAAGTTTCGTTAGCCGCATCCTTTCCGATCCATACGCTGGTGAGATGCTTAGCTCCATTTGGGCAGATATGCGAAAGAGCAAGGCATTTTCTGTCGATAGTCTTTGGGCTTATGTGGACAGCTTGGGTGTAGTGATGGATGAATCCCAAACGTTGAACTTCACACGTTGGGACAATCTGGGACAGCTCCTTACACTTCAACAATTCGCTCCTGGCACTTATCAGGGAGAACTTGATATCGTCAAGAACTATCTGAAAGAGCGTATTGATTGGATAGACAACAAGCTGGGATATGTGGACGTTGAGGACATAGATCCTTCCGACACGCTCTTCATCATCAATACGCCTGCCGACTTTATGGCATTCCAGCATGCTGTGAACGACCAGGGACTTACCAGCTTGAATGCCCGCCTGAATGCTGATCTGGATTTGGCAGTAATCAATTCAAAGCTGAAACCAATAGGAACACAGCAGCATCCCTATGCCGGTGTCTTCGACGGAGAGAATCACATCCTGTCTGGACTTATCATCGAACGTGGAGAGGATAACGTGGGACTCTTTGGCACGTTGGCAGCAGGAGCTGTTGTTCGCGGGGTCACTTTGGGCAGTTCATGCCAGATTAGTGGCGCTAACGGCGTAGGACTTATCGGTTCTGTGCAGGGAGAGGGAACCGTCACTCTCGAAGCCTTGGGCAATGAAGGCAAAGTTGTCGCTTCTGGCAAATGGGCTGCAGGAATCCTAGGCAGATGCGAAGACTTCACCACTTCGGTCAATATCAGTCACAGCTTTGTGTCAGGTTCTGTTAGTGGTCAGGATGAGAGTGCCGCCATTTGTGGCTGGGTAGGCAAGAGCGTCAAGATAACAAGATGTTATAGTATAGCTTCCGTCAGTGGAGTAGCTGGTAATAATAGCTTTGCTCGTTATAGGCGCGGACTGATTACACGCTGCTTCAGCAATCATGAGATAGAGCAAACTGGAGTTTCCAAACTTAATGTAATCGATGTCACCGATGGCTACCTCTGTTATCGCCTAAACGATGGTGACTTGTCAGGCGAGATGTATTTCTACCAGACTTTGGGAGAGGATGCTCATCCAGTGCTTCAGCATCATCTGGAAGTGATTCGTCAAGGAAATACTTACGTTAACAATTTGGACTTTGCGATATCCTCTCCACAGGAGTTGACTGACTTTGCCAAGCTGGTTAATGGTGGCTTGAACAATATAAACGCTGTAGTTACTGCCGATTTGGACTTTGCTGGCTACACCATTACTCCTATAGGTACTGAAGAATTCCCTTATGTGGGATGTTTCGATGGAAAGGGACACACTTTCAGCAACCTGAAGATAGAGTCGGGAGTAAGCTATGTCGGCATCTTCAGCATTGTGAGTGGTGGGGCTGTCATCAAGAATTTCGTGCTCGACAAGACTTGCTCCATTCGTGGCGTAGCATATGTCGGTATTATTGGCGGGTCAAATGGAAGTGGCACCATTACAATGGAATGTTTGGGGAACGAGGGCTCTGTGACGGCTGTGAACCAGAATGCTGGTGCTATCTTTGGCTGCAATATGCGTGCTGCTGCTACTCCTGTCTTCATCAACTGCTATGCGACGGGGGCTGTGAAGGGAGGTCGTGAGAGCGGTCAAATAACGGGTTATGCAGGTAATGGTCAGGCTTATAACTGCTATGGTAGTGGCACCATCGAAGGTTACTACCAGTCGGATATGAGTGATGCCATGTTGCGTGGCAATCCCCAATCCACCAACTGCTACTCTACCACACCAGATAGGAGGGCTACCATGGTTACACAAGAGCAGGTGGCAAATGGCGAGTTGTGTTATCTGCTCAATCAGTACAACGATTCAGATACTCCAATCTGGTATCAGACGTTGGGAGTGGATGACCATCCTGTGCTGGATTCCACTCATGGTGAAGTCAAACTCGCTGATGATGGGACTTACTACAATGAATTCGACATTGATGGCATCAAGATGGTGGATGCTGCAAGGAACTCGATGGCTGGCGTCTTCAACCTTGCAGGGCAACGAGTCATGAATCGCAAATTGCCGAGAGGAATTTACATCATAAATGGTAAGAAGATAGTGACCACTCAGTAGGTGGCTGGCTTCTTCCTTGTCGCTTGCTAAACATGGCACTAGTAAATCGCCAACGTCACACTAGTAAATCGCCAACGTCACACGTGATGATTGCCATCGTCACACTATACGTTTGCAGATGTGGCACGCCTAGTTTGTCAATTAGGTTGAGAGCTTCAGAACTGATAGTGTTTGACCTTTCAGGTCGAATCACTGAATGGTGATGAACAAGCTAAAATAAAAAAGTCGGGGTGACCCGACTCGAACGGGCGACCACCTGGTCCCAAACCAGGTGCGCTACCAACTGCGCTACACCCCGATGCTTATATCGCTATGTCGCGAAAAGCGGTGCAAAGGTACAACAAAAAGTGAAAAGTGAAAAGTGAAAAGCGAAAAATTTTTCTCTAGAGTTCATAATTCTTCATTCTTTGTTCTTAATTCTTCTTTTTTTTGTATCTTTGTGCGCGAAATTAGACAATAAGTAAATAAACAACATAAATCCTAAAACAATGAAGAAGTACAATTTCAATGCCGGTCCTTCCATTCTTCCCAAGGAGGTGATGGAGGCAACGGCAGCAGCCTGCCTCGAGTTCGAGGGTAGCGGCCTCTCTCTGATGGAGACAAGTCATCGTGCAAAGAACTTCCAGCCTGTTGTTGACGAGGCTGTTGCTCTGTTCAAGGAACTGCTCAGCATTCCTGAAGGTTACGCAGTCATCTTCCTTGGCGGTGGTGCAAGCCTCGAGTTCTGCATGGTTCCCTACAATTTCCTCGAGAAGAAGGCAGCCTACCTAAATACCGGTGTTTGGGCAACAAAGGCCGAGAAGGAGGCAAAGCTTTTCGGCGAGGTGGTTGAGGTGGCTTCCAGCAAGGACAAGAACTTCACCTACATTCCAAAGGATTTCACCATTCCGACGGATGCCGACTACTTCCACATCACCACAAACAACACCATCTATGGTACTGAGATTCTGAAGGACTACGACAGCCCCGTGCCTATGATTGCCGACATGAGTAGTGACATCTTCTCTCGTCCCATTGATGTGAGCAAGTACGGCATGATTTATGGTGGCGCTCAGAAGAACCTCAGTATGGCTGGTGTGACCTTCTGCGTCATCAAGGAAGATCTGCTTGGCAAGGTGAGCCGTCCCATCCCAACAATGCTCGATTATCGCACGCATATCAACAAGGGCAGCATGTTCAACACGCCTCCAACTGTGCCTATCTATTGCGCTCTGCAGAACCTGAAGTGGATCAAGAAGCAGGGTGGCGTTGAGGCTATGGAGAAGTTGGCCATCCGTCGTGCCGAGATTGTCTATGGCGAGATTGACCGCAACAAGCTCTTCGTCGGCACAGCCGAAGAGGATAGCCGCTCTCGCATGAACATCACATTCGTTCTGAAGCCTGAGTATCAGGAACTGCAGGACGAGTTCATGGCCTTCGCAACAAGCAAGGGCATGGTCGGCGTGAAGGGACATCGCGACGTTGGCGGCTTCCGTGCAAGCTGCTACAACGCTATGACCCTCGAAGGCTGCGAGGCTCTCGTGGCTTGCATGAAAGAGTTTGAAGCAAAACATTGATTACTATGAAAGTATTAGTTGCAACAGAGAAGCCCTTTTCTGGCGTGGCCGTGAAGGGCATTAAGGAAGTGTTTGACGCTGCTGGCTACGAAGTAGTCATGCTTGAGAAATATACTGAGA
>JAGCXU010000111.1 GCA_017961145.1 Bacteroidaceae bacterium
ATAGTGGCGGGGTTCCACCTCTTCCCATTCCGAACAGAGAAGTTAAGCCCGCCCGCGCCGATGGTACTGCACACCCGTGGGAGAGTAGGTAGCCGCCGTTTTTCAGAGAAGCCCTTCAGTCGAAAGATTGAGGGGCTTTTTCAGATCCCTCCCGTCCTCCCTTGAAAGGGAGGGGAACTGATGAAAGGGAGGTGAACTGATGGGGTGGATGGGAACTTCACACGTGATGTTGGCAAACTTCACGTGTGTAATTTGTAAACTTCACACGTGTCGTTGGCGAACTTCACTGCAGTTGTTTGTAAAGATAACGTGCTTCGTTTTTGCATGCTTTAGCTGCAAGTGGCGCTTTTAATGTGTTGAATAACAAACTTAGCATGCTTAGTCTTGATACATCACATGTGCTGTTTGCGGACGATTTGTGCGTCTCTTGATTTTTTAACATAAAAAAATGCGTCTTATCTTTGTTGTTATTGGAAATATCCGTACCTTTGCATCCGAAAATAAAAAATCGATGCAAGTTAACTACTACATAACTGGGTCGCGGGACGAAGTGTTGACGCCGTCTGGTTCCCACGTTTTTCGGTTTGATAAAAGAAGCCATTTTCGCTGTCACCTTTAGCGGAAGTGGCTTTTTCTTATATAGAAAAGTACTAGGATAATAAACATAAAATAAGAACACAATCATGAAACTCAAGAAAGTTCTCGTATTAGGCAGCGGTGCGCTGAAGATTGGTCAGGCTGGCGAGTTTGACTATTCTGGCAGTCAGGCACTGAAGGCTCTACGTGAAGAAGGCATCTACTCGGTGCTCGTCAATCCCAACGTCGCAACAATCCAAACCAGTGAAGGTATTGCGGACAAGGTTTACTTCCTGCCCATCACACCTTATTTTATAGAGGAGATTATCAAGAAGGAACGACCTGACGGCATTATGCTGGCTTGGGGTGGACAGACAGGTTTGAACGTCGGAACGGCTCTCTACCAGAATGGCGTGCTCGAGAAGTACGGCGTCCGTGTGCTTGGCACAAGTGTAGAAGCCATCATGAATACTGAGGACCGTGACCTCTTTGTTAAGGAACTTGGCAAAGTTGACTTGAAAGTGCCTACAAGTCAGGCTTGCGAGACACTCGACGAAGCCATCGCGACTGCCCGTCGCATCGGTTATCCCATCATGATTCGCTCGGCTTACGCACTTGGCGGACTTGGTAGTGGCGTTTGTCCTGACGAGAAGACTTTCAAAGAGATAGCAGAGAGCGCCTTTACTTTCGCTCCCCAAGTTTTAGTAGAAGAAAGCCTGAAAGGTTGGAAAGAGATTGAGTTCGAGTGCATCCGTGATGCTAACGACCATTGCTTCACCGTCGCTTCGATGGAGAACTTCGATCCTCTCGGCATTCATACAGGCGAGAGTATCGTTGTGGCTCCCACTTGTTCGTTGAAGGACGAGCAGGTAAAGATGCTGCAGGACATCACTATCAAGTGTGTGCGTCACCTCAATATTGTGGGCGAGTGCAACATACAGTTTGCGTTTAATGCCGAAACGAACGACTATCGTATCATCGAGATAAACGCTCGTCTGTCCCGTTCTTCTGCTTTGGCAAGCAAGGCAACAGGTTATCCTCTCGCTTTCGTGGCAGCTAAGATTGCACTCGGCTATACCCTCGACCAGATTGGAGAGATGGGAACAACGAATAGTGCATACGTTGCTCCATCACTCGACTACCTTATCTGTAAGATACCTCGTTGGGATCTTACCAAGTTCACAGGTGTGAGCCGCAAGATTGGCTCTAGCATGAAGTCCGTTGGCGAGATAATGAGCATCGGCAGGTCATTCGAAGAGATGCTGCAAAAAGGCTTGCGCATGATTGGTCAGGGCATGCATGGTTTCGTCTGCAACGACCATGTGAAATTCGAGAACCTCGATGAAGAACTCGCTAACCCCACCGACCTCCGCATCTTCGCCCTTGCTCAGGCTCTTGAAGAAGGTTACACAGTTGACCGCATCGAAGAGTTGACGAAGATAGACAAATGGTTTATCGAGCGCATGAAGAACATCGTGGACTTCGAGCATAAGTTGCAGTCATACAATGCCATCGAAGATGTGCCAGCCGAAGTCCTCAGCAAGGCAAAGGTTCTTGGTTTCAGTGATTTCCAGATTGCCAGGTGCGTCCTCAATGTTCACACAGGCAACATGGAGAAGGAGAACCTTGCCGTTCGTGCTTACCGTAAGAAGCTCGGCATCCTTCCCGCTGTGAAACGCATTCCGACGGTTGCCAGCGAGCATCCCGATCTGACCAATTACCTCTACATGACTTATGCTGTAGAAGGTCACGACATCAACTTCTATAAGAACGAGAAGTCGGTAATAGTGCTTGGCAGTGGCGCCTATCGCATCGGCTCGAGTGTAGAGTTCGACTGGTGCTCGGTCAATGCCATACAAACCGCCCGCAAGCTCGGCTACAAGAGCATCATGATAAATTACAACCCGGAAACTGTTTCGACTGACTACGACATGTGCGACCGCCTCTATTTCGACGAGCTGTCGTTCGAGAGAGTGCTCGACGTCATCGATCTCGAATCGCCTCGCGGTGTGATAGTTTCGACTGGCGGCCAGATACCGAACAACCTCGCGATGAAGCTCTATCGTCAGAGCGTTCCTATTCTTGGCACATCGCCTGTCAGCATCGACCGTGCCGAGAATCGTGGAAAGTTCTCCGCGATGCTCGATAAGCTCGGCATCGATCAGCCGCGATGGAGCGCGCTGACAAGCATGGAGGACGTGAAGAAGTTCATCGACGAAGTGGGTTATCCTGTGTTGGTTCGTCCATCGTATGTTCTCTCAGGAGCTGCCATGAACGTTTGCTACACGGATGAGGAACTTGAGCGTTTCCTCCAAATGGCAAGCGAGGTGAGCAAGGAATATCCTGTTGTTGTGAGCAAGTTCATGACAGAAACCAACGAAGTGGAGTTCGACGCAGTTGCTCAGAACGGAGAAATTGTGGAATATGCCATCTCGGAGCACGTCGAGTATGCCGGTGTTCACTCTGGCGACGCAACAATGGTCTTCCCTGCACAGCAACTCAGCTTTGCAACGGCACGTCAGATAAAGAAGATGAGTCGCGCAATTGCGAAGGAGCTGAACATCAGCGGACCATTCAACATTCAGTACTTGGCAAAGGGAAGAGACGTTAAGGTCATCGAGTGCAACCTCCGTGCGAGCCGTTCCTTCCCCTTTGTCAGCAAGGTGCTCAAGCGCAACTTCATTGAAACGGCAACACGCATCATGCTTGACGCTCCCTATACAAAGCCGGACAAGAGCGCTTTCGACATCGATCACATCGGTGTGAAAGCAAGTCAGTTCTCGTTTGCTCGTTTGCAGAATGCCGACCCGATTCTTGGCGTCGATATGAGTTCGACGGGTGAAGTTGGTTGTATGGGCGACAGCTTTGAAGAGGCATTGCTCAATAGCATGATTGCTACGGGCTATAGGATTCCTCGCAAAGAGAAAGGTGTCATGATAAGTAGTGGTGGAACGAAAGAGAAGGTGGCAATGCTCGATGGTGCCCGTATGCTGACTAAAGCCGGTTATACCATTTATGCAAGCGAGGGCACGGCTCAGTTCCTAAACGATAATGGTGCGAAAGCCATTGCTGTAAGCTGGCCCGACGAGGACAAGCCAGGCATGGAGAACGTGATGAAGATGATAGCTGAGCACAAGTTCGATCTCGTCGTCAACATTCCGAAGAACCGCACCAGCAGAGAACTCACCAACGGATACAAGATTCGTCGCGCAGCCATCGACCATAACATTCCTCTCATCACGAATGCTCGTCTGGCAAGTGCTTTCATCGAAGCCTTCTGCACGCTTTCCGTTGAAGACCTCAGCATAAAGAGCTGGAACGAGTATTAAGTAATAATAAGACTTGATGCACGTCCTCGAACTCCCTTCTTTCTTCCCACCTCATGGCGGTCTGTTCTGTTTGGAGCAGGCAAAGGCTTTGAAGGCTTTGGGGCATGAAGTGCGCATTGTGAGTGTCTTGGAACTAGGCATTTCCAAGGATCGCAACTTCTACCTCACAGCACCATGGCGAGAAGAAAGAAGGGAAATGGAGGGCGTGGAAGTCTTTTGTACCTATATGCGGGCTGTTCCGAAAGCAGTTCGTTGCAATATCAATCGCTGGATTTCTCTTTGTCAAAAGGCAGTCGACAGGTATGTTCGTCGTTTTGGTAAACCTGATGTATTGCATGCTCATTGTTGTAAGAACGCAGGTTTGGCAGCCAGGGAAATCTCCAAGCGCTTGGGTATTCCCTTTTTCATAACAGAGCACATTCCTTCAGGTTTTTACGAGCGAGACTTCGGTCGAGGATGGCAGAAACATGGTTGGTTGAAGGAAAGGATGCAGAACACCTATGAGGCTGCCACTTGTGTTATTCCTGTCAGCCTTGAATTGGTGGATGATATTGCTCCATACTTTGGCACGGCTTACCATTTTCATTCCGTCTCTAACGTTATAGACACGGACTTCTTCACTTTTCGAGAACGTAAGTCCCTCGACAACCGCCCATTCGTTTTCTGTTGTCCTGCTGTTGCAGATATCTTTCGTAAGGGTTATGATGTTTTGGCAGAGGCGATTGCTTACCTGCCTGCTGATGTGGAGTTGCATATTGTGGGGCAGGGTACTGATTCACGGGCCATGCAGAAACTCTTTGCAGACAAATCAAATGTACATTTGCACGGACATCTGGATAAGCAAGGTGTACGCGATTTGCTTTGGCAGAGCGATGCTCTTGTCCTGCCAAGTCGTAGCGAGGCGCAGCCTCTTGTCATTCTCGAAGCGCTTTCTACGGGCATTCCTGTAGTTACTACCGAATGTGTTCCGAAATCTCTTCGCATTCCTGATGCATGCTTGATAGCACCTGTAGGTGATGCTAAGGTGTTGGCAGAGAAGATGCGAGAAGTGATGTCTGTCGCCCCTTCTCGTGAATTTTCCGATATCGTCCAAAGTCTAGCTTCCCCTTCTGTCATAGCCAAACAATTGACGGAACTCTTTGGCTCGTAGAACAAGGCATGTGACATTTGCAAATTACTAGTGCGACGTTTGCAAATGACACACGTTATGATTGGCAACGTCACACGTTATGATTGACGATTAGGCACGTTATGTTTTGAAGTGCAAAAGGCCGTCTGAAAATCAATTGCTTATGAGAGTCCAGGAAGAGGTCAGTTCCTTCATCTTTTCCGAAACGTTTACTGTGTCGCGTTTCCAGACGGGTTCTGGGAATACGGCTTCAGGCATATACAATAAATCCAGTTCTGGCAACTCCAAAGGACTCGTTTCTTCCAGTCGATAAGGAATGTTCTTGGGGAAATAAGGCGTAATCTCCACCATCGAGAAACCTGCCCTGATAATGTCCAATTCGCGGGCAGCAGCTCGACTCAGGTCAACGATGCGGCTCTTCAGATACGGTCCGCGGTCTGTGACGCGCACGTAAACAACTTTATTATTCTGAGGATTTCGCACCTTGAGTATTGTTCCGAAAGGATATTTCAAGTGTGCACAAGTCATACTATCCTTGTTATAGATTTCTCCACTTGCAGTCCTTCGCCCATGAAACTTGTCGGCATAATAGGATGCATTGCCTCTAACTGTCTCTTGTTGCGCTTGCACAGAGTATGGGCAAAAGGCAAAGAGCATAAAAAGGGAGATAAGCAGTTTTTTCATAGGCATAGTATGTCCTTTGACGCTCAAATCGGCTGCAAGTTACCTTTTTCTGTGTAATTAACTGCATAATTAAAGGTTTTTTTCCTCTAAAAGGCGTCTGTCTGATATTTTTTTAGTAATTTTGCGCACAAAACTATGCAAACAAAAATGAAAAAAACTGTATTATCGTTGCCAATCTGTGCTTTGTGCCTTGTTTTTATGGCTTCTTGCGTTTCAAACAAGAAGATGATATACTTGCAAGGCGCCACTCAGGAATACGCAGTACCCCAAGTCATAGAGGACTACTTCGAACTGCAGGTTCAGCCGGACGACCAGCTTGCAATCTCCGTTTCAAGCAAGGATGAGGAACTGCTCCAGCGCTTCAATAACAATACTCTTATAGGTGGTGGCAGCAATTCGCGGACAGGAACGAACTCTGTCAATGTCTCTTCTGGCGTCGCCTATTTCACAGTAAACAAGGAAGGGAACATCGAGTTTCCCATCTTCGGCTCGCTGCATGTAGGAGGCATGACGACAGGAGAGGTTTCGTCGATGATACAAAAGCGCATGAAAGAAGAGGGATATATTTACGATGCCATAGTCAATACGAAGATTATGAGCTTCAAAGTGACTGTGATGGGCGATGTGAAGAATCCAGGCACGCAAACCTATCAGGGCGAACGCCTTACCATATTGGAGGCTCTCGGCAAAGCTGGCGACCTGACGAACAGCGCTTATCGCGACAATGTCCTCGTCATTCGCGAAGAGAACGGCATGCGAAAGGCATACGAAGTCAACTTGCTCGACAATCAGGCTGTCTTCAAATCGCCTGCTTATTACTTGCAGCAGAATGACGTCATCTATGTTCAGCCCAACAAAAGCCAACGCGTGAAAGGCAGTACAAGCTATACTTGGCTTTCAGTCGGAAGCACCGTTGTCGGCATGGTGGTCAGCATCGTTTCTCTTATTGTAGCACTTAAGAAGTAATTTCTCTATGGAAGCATACAATAATCATACAAGTCGTAATCGCAGGCAAAAGAATACAGGTGTCGAAGAATCCATTACCTTGCGTGACATCCTCGATACCTTTGTCGCCAATTGGTGGTGGTTCCTCATCTCTGTAATCATTTGCTTGGCAGCATCCAGACTCTATCTTGCAACGAAGTCCAAAGTCTTTCAACGTCAGGCAGTAATGCTTGTCAAGGACGACAGCTCTCAAGGTGGCGGCAGACGATCTAACATAAGTACCGATGCTCTGATGCAACTCAATGGCGTCATGGCAGGGTCAAGCGTCAAGAACGAAGTCTATATCCTTCACTCTTTCCAACTTGCTCAGGAAGTTGCACGGAATCTTCATCTCGATGTTATGTATAACATTAGGACAGGTCTACGCAATGTGTCGCTTTACAACAATCGTCCTTTCACCATTGACTTCATTACGGACTTTACTGTACCTGCAAGTTTTAAGTTAACCATCGACAATAGTCGTGGCGGAACCATCGCAAACGTGAAGTATGGAGTACCATATGAAGACTCTGATTTCACGGCAAAAGTGGAGTGGGGAAAAGTCGTGAAGACTCCATTCGGCAACTTCGTGGCAACTCCAGTAGAAGGTCAACTCCAGGATTTCATCGGTATGACTATTGGTGTACAGCGAATCAGTGTGGAGAATGCAGCAATAATGTTGTATAATAAGGTGACAAGTAGCGAGATAGACAAGGAGAGTACCTTGGTTCGCATCACTTGTACCGATACAAACATTCAGCGAGCAGACGATATCCTTAATGGTTTACTCGATGCTTACAAACGCAGTATAATCGACGATAAGAATCAGATTGCGAAGAGTACATCTGCATTCATCGAGGACCGCATCGGTCTGATCCATTCCGAATTGAGCGAAGTGGAAGGTCAGATGGCAGAGTTCAAGCAGAACAGTGGTTTAGTTGATCTCAAGGCGAGCAGCGATGCTTTCATCTCGCAGAGCAGTACTGCCCGTCAACGTACCATACAAGCCGAGACTCAATACTCTATGATTGAGTATCTCGTGGACTATATCAGCCAGAATATATCCGGCAATAATCTTATTCCGACAATGGGTGGAATAAGCGATGCAGGTATTACAACCCAGATTGGGAACTACAACCAACTGATGCTGCAACGTAATCATTTGGCTGAGAATACATCTGAGAATAGTCCCACCATTGCTGAATATGATCGTAATCTCGACCAGATGCGAACAGCAATACTTGCCTCTCTCAAAGGTTATAGCGCAAGCCTGAAGTTGCAAGTGGACAAGGCAAGAAAAGAAGAGGCAGGGCTGATGGGCAGTTTGCAGACAGTGCCTCAGAAAGAGAAGCAAGTCATCGACATCGCTCGTCAGCAAAGTATCAAGGAAACTCTCTATACCTATCTGCTTAACAAACGCGAAGAAACAGCCTTGCAACTTGCTATTACTGAGGCTAATATACGCATCGTTGAGCAGCCTTTCGGCAGTCGTTCTCCCATTGCTCCACGTACGAAAGTTATCACTCTGCTGGCTTTGATCATCGGTGTCGTAGTTCCCTTCCTTTTCTTCCAGATAAAGAAACTCTTCGATACAACGGTGCATGGACGTAGGGACATAGAAAAGTTTACCACTATTCCCATTTTGGGCGAGGTTCCTCACAGTCAGGCTGGTATCCGAGACTCGGAGATTGTTGTTGACGGAGACAAGGATGATGCCTTGGCTGAGGCATTCCGTATGATACGTTTCAACATGCCTTTCATTAATAAGGACGCTCGTGTCATCATGCTGACTAGTACCATGCCAGGTGAAGGTAAGACGTTCATCAGCGGTAACTTCGCTGCGACTCTGGGTTTGACGGGCAAGAAAGTTGTGCTTGTTGATGCCGATATTCGTAAGCGAACAAGAAGCCGTCTTGCTTCCAAAGCAGGTAATTACGGTCTCACATCCTTCCTCTCTGGCAATATTGACGATGTCTTTAGTCTCATAGCTACAGGTAGTGAAAAGTGCAACCTTGACATTTTGCCTGCAGGTATCATGGCTCCTAATCCGACGGAGCTGCTTATGAGCGACAGGCTGGAACAGTGCATTGAGCAACTTAAGACGCGTTACGACTATGTCATCATCGACAATGTGCCTGCGCAAGTCGTTGCCGATGCTGGTATCGTCAATCGTGTGGCTGATCTCACAATTTATGTTTTGCGTGAGACGAAGGTTGACCGTCGTTATCTTCCCGAATTGGAACGCTTGCATCAGGAGAAGATATTCAACCATCTTTGCATCGTTATTAACGATAGTCGAGCCAGAAGCAAGAAATACGGCTATGGCTATGGATACGGTTATGGTTACGGCTATGGCAGCAAAGAGAAGAAAAAGAGCCTGATGGAAAAGTTCTTCCACCGCAAATAATCAGGGGAAAGATCTAAAACACAAAAAGGAAAAAGGCGTGCCATTGTGGTACGCCTTTTCTTGTTTCGTTGTTAAACGCCTTGTTCCTTTGGTTTGTTCTGCTTACCAAATGTCTTCCGGTTTCTCTGGATTGTCGTAGACATCCTTGGCGCAGTATTCCATATAGTCCATGTAGAAGAAACGTGTGTCGTCGTCCATAACGGTCTTGAACTTGATGTAGTACGTTTCATCGGGATCCATCGTTTCGCGAATGATGATACGACGAACGCAGATATTGGATGCACGCATCATCGTACTTGAGCCAGGAGCACCAGCACAGTACTGATTGCATCCTTTCATGAAGCCGTTGTTGCGAATGCGTTTGTCAACTTCGATGTTGTATTCTTCGTCGTCAGTATCGGGTTCATAGCCAATATCGCTTTGCACATCACCATTCTTTGTGTGGAGTTTGTTGTCAGCACTTTGGCGGAGATCTATGGGAATACCCATTGCAGCGAGTTTGCTCTTGTTAGAACCCCAATAGAACTGTACCATTCCACGCATGTTACCACCGCATTGGATTGCGAAGCGTAGTTCGTATGTTCCACGTCGTGGGACGGGTGGCAGTTTCATCGTGCATTCCAAAAGTCCGCGGATGCTCATCTCGTCGCCCTGCATGTTAGCCCATCCATTGCCGCGTCCTGTCCAATAGTTGAAACGGGTGTCTTTCGAGATGTCTACATCTTCGAGGTACTTGTACTCTTGATCTGTTGGGATGTAAACGCTTTTGTGCTTGTCGTCGGTTATCTCGGAGCAGCGGATGTCGTTGTTCATGAACTCAGGCCACATACTTGGCACACTCCAACGGATGCGTTGCTTCTGGAGATTGTTGCGTGTGTCATCGCTGTAATAGAGCAACTTGTTGATTGGATAGATGATGCCATTACGGATGTTGTTTTCGCCTTCGAGGTTGGGTTCGCCGATTTCGATGCCTTCCTTATCCGGATCACATGAGAGTTCCTGGTAAGTGCCTCTGCGATCGTTGTCGAGGTTGGGGAATCGATTGAGGTAGACACCTTCGCTCTCCTTGCTCTCGAAGATTTTCAAGAGACGTCGTTTGCCCATAGTTGTGTAGAACTCCATGACGGCAACGGAGGGCACTTTGCGGTTGATGTCGTAGCCTTTCTCGTTGTAATGATAGACGAGTTTGTTGGATGGCAGTCGTTCTGGAAGGAGGTGATAGGTGACGAACTGATAGAGTAGATTGTCTTCGGAGGTATAGTCGTCGTCGCGCTTAAGCTCTGGATATACGCCTTGACTATCGAGGTATTCCATGACGTCCTCAAGGGTGATGTCCTTGACGTCTTTTCCTATTGCCTGAGTCCAGAACTCATCGGTTTCGGCAAAGAATGTGAAGCCGAAGTAGCGATGCTCTGGTGTGTAGAAGATTTGCGCGCTACCGTTTTCGTCGTCATTATTCTTCTTTGGAATCTTTGTTCCTCTCTGGAAGAGGTCTTCGTAGGCTTCGTCGCGATTGGCGGAGAGGGTTTCGAAGAGTCCACAAGCGTAAACTATCTTTGAAGAAACGACGAAGCCGGAGTTTTCATCCTCGATGTACTTCTTCAATAGGTAGTCCAGCGTGTTGTTACTTGGGGAGATGACGCTGTGCATGGCGTGTATGACGCCGTTGATGCAGAGGATGTCGCGGTTTATCAAATCGATGGCGCAGTCGTTGATGAGTATGCTGTCAGGTCGATCTGTGTATTGAACGATGAGTTTTCGGTCGTTCATGTTGGGCAGAGGAATCTCTACGCTTTTGGATGTCGAGTTTTGCTGGGGTAGATTGTTTATTTGGTATTCGCTGTAGTCGTCGCCACTGTCTATGATGCTGTTAAAGACGATGACTTGAGCTATTGAGTCGCGTTTGTGCTCATTTGGGAAGGCATCCCATGTCGCTTCTGGGATGAGTCCTTGACTTACAAGCGAATCGAGGTACTCCTGGATGGCATCGTTCGTGGGGGCGAAGATGGTGTAGTGCCCTCGAGCCGAGAGGAGCTGGCGGACGTTGGTGTCGCTGATCTTGCTGACCAGTACTTCTCCAAGCAGACGAAAGTATTCGCTGTACTGTTCGTGTTTGCTCAAATAACTTGTGATTGTTTCTTCCTTGAAGACATAACGAGCAGATGTGTCGATGTTTTCTGTGCAGCTCGACGTTACCAATGCGATGGCTGCGAGAACATAAAGAAGGTGCTTTCTCATATAAGATAATAAGGCTAATTAATCAAGTTGTAGTTGTTTATCAAAGCACAAATATACGTTTTTTTTCATTTGAAACAAAAAAAGAATATCTTTTTTTTGCGTTATTGATGGCTAAAACGACAAAAAGAAGGCTTTTCCGAGTGCTTTGTGGTGAAACGTGGCTAGCTTAGTTGGCAAACATCACGTGTGACGTTTGCAATCGTCACGTGTGTCGTTTGCGATTATCACGTGTGACGTTTGCCATCGTCACTGCAGTCGTTTTCAGTCACTCCTCAAGTCCCTGAGAATCAATGCTGCAGTCTGTTCCTTCCAGCGTCTATTCTGAGGAAAACGAAGAGCAGAATGGTGAAGCCCCAAAGCGAGGAACCTCCATAGCTGAAGAAGGGCAGGGGAATTCCTATGACTGGTGTCAACCCCAGTACCATTCCGACATTGATGAAGACGTGGAAGAGGAAGATGCTCAACACACAATAACCATATATCCGACCAAACGTATATGGTTGCCTTTCAGCAAGATGCATAAGTCTCAGTATGAGTGAGAGAAAGAGCAGAAGCACTACGGCACAACCGATGAAGCCTTCTTCCTCGCCAACAGTACAGAAGATGAAATCCGTGTCTTGTTCAGGCACATATTTGAGCTTTGTCTGAGTCCCATTCAGGAATCCTTTGCCTTCAAGTCCGCCAGAACCGATGGCAATCTTGGCCTGAATGACATTATAGCCAGCTCCTCTAGGGTCGTCTTCCAAGCCCAGAAGCACTCGAATGCGGGTCTGTTGATGCGGCTCCATAACCCTGTTCAGCACGAAATCCGCCGAATAGAAGAACCCCATACTTCCCAACGTGAAAAGAGCGATGAGACAATAAGGCAGGGCTCGATCGCGAAGAGACAAGTAGAGAAGATAGATTGCCGTAGCTCCACAAACGAAAACCATTGCCCAAACTGCATTACAAGGATATACAAAACGGGCAAACAGAACTGCAGCCACATCTATAATCAACGAGTAAAACAGGATACGACGGGCAAGGTCTCGCGCTCCTTGCTTATAAACCCAAATGAAGCCAACAGTAAAAACTTGTATGAGAATCATGACAAGAGCATGCCCCAAACTCATCTGTTCTGTGTCGAAGAGGGGTGCATCTGCGAAACGGACGCCTACCACAAAATAGACTACAGCAGAGATTGCCGTAAAGAGTAGGCAGCCAGGCATTCCCTCGCGATAAAGCATAAGGAAGAGCGCACTATAGACCAACGCACTTCCTGTCTCTTTCTGCATGACAATTAGCCCCATCGGTATGACAATCAGGACGATACAGATGATGAAGTCTCGCCAGTTCCTGACGTCGAAGCCATAAGTGCTCATCACTTTTGCCAAGCATAAAGACACTCCAAACTTAGCAAATTCTGCCGGTTGAATACTGAAACTTCCAATCTTTATCCAAGACATCGAGCCCTTAATGTCGTGTGCCAAGAATGGCGTCACAAACAGTAGGACAAGGAAACATATATAAATAATGTAAGAGAGCGACTCGATAAGACGGTCGTCTGTCATGAGAATAAGAAAGGCAAGAAGAAGCGAACTTCCTATCCAGACAATTTGCATTCCGCTTCGAGTAGAGAAGTCAAGAATGTTCCCAGCTGCATCGAAATCGTAACTTGCGCCGCAAACACTCATCCAACCCAATGCCAGCAGTACTACATATATGAAGATAGTAAGCCAATCAAGCGACCCCCATAACGAAGGAGCCTTTTTCTTGTTTCTTGGAAGTTTTGTTGGCATAGCTTGACTTATTGAGTGATAGTTTGCAGAGAATACTCGAGAGGAGTGTAAAGATGCTTGTTTTCGAATTGTGTGGCACGTACCTTGCTTGCTTCAGAGAGCTTGCCGTTGATGTATTGCTCCATCATAAGTGCTCCGATTGGAACGCCATAAGTTGCTCCCCAAGTACCGTTCTCCACATACACACAAATGGCTATCTTCGGATCTTCTCGAGGCGCAAAACCCATAAAGACACTATGATCTTGTCCATGAGGATTCTGTGCAGTTCCTGTCTTGCCGCAGACTTCATAGAAAGAAGTGTTGGCTAACCGACAAGTTCCTCCAAGCACAGCTTGACGCATTCCTGCAACCACCGTTTCATAATGCTTGCGGTCAACCTTCGTATAGCGTTTCTTGGTGTATAGCGTGTCGAGAGGCATCCCCTGAACTTCCTTGACAACATGCGGAATGATGTAGTATCCTCTGTTTGCGATGGTTGCTCCAAGGTTGGCAATCTGCAAGGGAGTCAGGTTGACTTCTCCTTGTCCGATACTGATACTGATGACAGTCAAACCACTCCAATCATTGCGATAAGCTTTATCGTAATATGGAGCATTAGGAATCATGCCACGTTTCTCTCCTGGCAAATCGATGCCAAGTTTGTAGCCGAAACCCATGCTGACCATATAATCTTTCCACGTTGTCATCGCATCTTGCACCGTCTTGTACTTCTTCCTGTTACCAAACATATAGTAAAGTCCCCAGCAAAAATAGCCGTTACAGGAGGTTGCGATTGCAGGGACAAGGGGCAATGGAGAACCATGTCCATGACAACCGACTCGGAGTCCCCTGAAGTGGAAGCCTCGACTGCAAGGATAAGCAGTTTGTGGCGTGATAATGCCTTCTTGCAGGAAAGTAAGTGCTTGACTTGTCTTGAAGGTGGAGCCAGGCGGATATTGCCCCATAATGGCACGGTTGAGGAGAGGCTTGTGAGCATCCTGAGCTAGTAGTCTTTGGCTTTTTCCTCTCTGACGTCCTATCATAATGCGTGGATCATAAGTAGGGCTCGATACCATACAAAGCACTTCACCCGTGCTTGGCTCGATGGCGACGATGCTTCCGAGTTTACCTGTCATCAGTCGTTCACCTAAAGCTTGCAGTTCGAGATCGATACTCATTGTGAGGTTTCGGCCAGGGATAGGAGCCTCGTCGAACTTGCCATTCTGGTAACGTCCCTTAATGCGACCTCTTGCATCACGAAGAAGAACCTCCATTCCTTTCTCGCCTCTCAATGCAGTTTCATAGGAACGTTCAACGCCAAGCTTGCCTATATAGTCGCCACTTCGGTAGTAATGGTCGGCTTCTATGTCTTCAGGTCCAACCTCTCCGACATCTCCAAGCAAATGAGCGGCATAAGGATAACTGTATTGACGAATGCTTCTTTTCTGAATGTAAAAGCCTGGAAAACGGAAAAGTTTCTCCTGGAATCGGCTGAACTCCTCAGTCGAGAGTTGGCTCATGAACAGTTGCTGCGTGTACGGACTATATCCAGGATTGCGTTTCAGGTCTTTTATCTCCTCCATTCTGCGTTCGTACCAATCGCGAGTTATGTCGAGGCTTTCGCAAAGGTCAAGTGTGTCAACACCCTCTTGCTCTGTCATGATGACCATAACATCGTAGGCAGGTTGGTTATATACAAGCAGTTTGCCGTTTCTGTCAGAGATAGAACCTCGGGCAGGATACTGGATGCGTTTGAGAAAGGCATTGGAGTCAGCACTTATCTTAAAGTCTTCACTCAGCAGTTGCAACGTGAAGAGTCGAAGCAGATAAATAAGGATAATGACTATTGCTGCACCTCCAATGACGTATTTGCGCTTTTCGAGCTCGTAGTTCCCCTCCATAGCATTATTTACTTTTTAGGGTTACGAACATGCTCAGCCAAAATGATCAGCAGTAGAGAAGCAGCATAACTCACTCCCATACTGATGGCAATGTCTTCGATGAAGAAATAGGAAAAACCTTCGAGGGCAAAATAAATGATGTGATGCAGTAAAAGAAGCAGAGCGATGAACTGCAGATAATTCCATCGTCCCATAGTGGAGAAAGAGGGGCGAAGTTCTTCTTCGGAATCGCGTGGAGCCATAACTTCCAGCAAAGGAGGTTGGATGAAAGCAATGAAAGTCAAAGCTGCAGAACTAATTCCAGCTGTACCTGCGAAGATGTCTGCTATCAAACCTGTTCCGAACCCCCATAGTAAGGCTGCTGAGCGAGAAGTGCCCATAGGCAAGGTGATGACGATAAGCGAGCAGATCAAGGGTGCCCCATAACCCCAAGGATGTACTTGGTCGAGTATGAGCACTTGAATCAAAAGCAATAACAGTGCCCAAACCAGTCGCTTTAGTGTTGAGATAATCATTGCGTCAGGAGTGAGTCGATTTCTGCTTTATTTTGATTGCTGATGACATTGACGTGCCTGAGATTGGCAATGTCTGTGCTCAAGAGGATTTCCAACTCATACGCCAAGCCGTCACTGCTGTTCTTGATTTCTGCCACTTTGCCAAGAAAGATGCCTGCTGGAAAGACGGATGAGAATCCGCTCGTCTCGATGACATCACCTTTTTGGATATGAGCGTGGCGAGGCACATCGTCCATATATGCCCTCAGTGGCTTTCCGCCTTTCCACTTTAGATAGCCAAAGTACTCCGTTCCTCGCAACCGACAACTGATACTGCTATGGCTATTGAGGATAGACATTACAAGTGAGTGGTGTTGAGTGACCGCACTGACAATGCCGACAACTCCGGTTCCGCTGACGACACCCATTTCAGGGGCGACGCCATCATTACTTCCTGCGTTGATGACGAGCATGTTGTCTCGCTTTCTGACACTATTGTCGACAATTTGGGCAGGAATGAGTGTCATGTTTCGCAGCACTTCCTCTTGTGGATTATGAGTTGAAGAACTGTCGGCTCTGGTTAGGGCAAGTTCGTGCCGAAGGATGTCGAGTTTGTTCTGCAAGATGATGTTTCGTCGAACAAGTGCAGCGTTCTCGGCGGGCATCCGCAGGTATGAAAGTGCCTTTGCTTCCCATTCGTGAACCATTGCTGCTGCAGTGTTGGCTTGGGTAAACCAGACGCTACCCTGATAATGGTTGTACTGGAAAAGCAGGAATCCACTGAGCACTTCCAAAAGCAGGAAGAGAGCCCAGTGGACATAGGCTGTTATGCGCTCGATGAAATCGTGCACAATTACATTAAGAATGCGAAGTTGTTAATGTTCTTCAGTGCCACACCTGTTCCTTTCGCCACGCTGTGCAAGGGGTCTTCGGCAACATGGAACTCGATATTAATCTTGTCTGTAAGTCGCTTAGCCAGACCTCTGAGCAAAGCACCGCCACCAGTCAGCCAAATACCATTCTTCACGATGTCGGCATAAAGTTCTGGTGGGGTTTCTTCAAGAGCACTGAGGACAGCGGTTTCAATCTTTGCGATGGTCTTTTCGAGGCAATGTGCAATTTCTTGATAGCAAACAGGAACCTCCATGGGAAGTGCCGTGATGCGGTTGGGGCCATGAACAATGTAGTCGTCTGGAGCGTCCTCGCCGAGGTCGGTCAGGGCTGCACCAACGTGAATCTTAATGCGTTCTGCCATGCGTTCGCTGACCTTGACATTGTGCTGGCGACTCATGTACTCTTGGATGTCAGCCGTCAGTTCATCACCAGCAATGCGGAGACTTTTATCGGCTACAATGCCACCAAGTGAGATGACTGCAATCTCAGTGCTACCACCACCAATGTCGACAATCATGTTGCCTTCGGGGGCTAGCACATCAAGTCCAATTCCGATGGCCGCAGCCATTGGTTCGAAGATAAGGTAGACTTCGCGACCACCTGCATGCTCGGCACTATCGCGAACGGCACGAAGTTCTACTTCCGTACTTCCGCTTGGTACTCCGATGACCATCTTCAACGAGGGAGAGAAGAGTCGGTTGCCAGAGTGAACCATTTTGATGAGACCGCGCATCATTTGCTCGCAGGCGTTGAAGTCGGCAATCACGCCATCGCGAAGTGGACGAATGGTGCGAATATCCGGGTTCGTTTTTTCGTACATCATTTTGGCCTTGTCTCCGACGGCAATCATGCGCTCCGTCCTACGGTCAAGTGCCACGACACTTGGTTCGTCGACTACAATCTTTCCATCACAGATAATGATGGTATTGGCCGTGCCAAGGTCCATTGCGATTTCTTTATTAAGGGAAAACCAGTTCATTGTAGGGAATCAGTATTATTTTTCAAACCAATTGTGTATTGTGGTGTCGTAGTGGCTGCTGACGCCGAAAGCTTGGGTGGCAAACCACTTTCTGTCCTCGAGCTCACTCTGGGCACCTTGCTTGTTCAGCAGGTCGAGCAGTGGTTTGTACTCGGCTTTTGAGGGAACGATGATGACATCGCGGAAGTTCTTGGCTGCCGCACGGATGAGGCTGATGCCGCCTATGTCGATTTTCTCGATGATGTCTGACTCACTTGCACCTGAAGCCACAGTAGCCTCAAAGGGGTAGAGGTCCACAATGACGAGATCGATAGCAGGGATTTCATACTGCCGCATCTGCTGCTGGTCACCTTCATTTTCTCTGCGTCCGAGGATGCCACCGAACACTTTGGGGTGCAAAGTCTTTACTCTGCCGCCTAGAATGCTGGGATAAGTTGTAACATCCTCAACCTTCTTACAGGGGATGCCGAGGCTCTCGATGAATGATTGCGTGCCGCCTGTGGAAAGCAGTTCTACACCTTCTGCATTGAGTTTGCGAAGGATTTCTTCAAGTCCATCTTTGTGAAAGACAGACACTAATGCTCTGTTTATTTTTCTTGTTTCCATTCTTGTTGAAATTTGCGAGTGCAAAGATACAACATTTCTATGAAATGAGCCTAATGTTTCGTGTACTTTTTTAAAAAATTATAGCCAGCCTTCTTTCTTGTACCAGTTGATGCTGGCTTTTACTCCCTGCTCGAGGCTCCACTCAGGAGCGTAACCGAAGTCGGCAAGGGCTGGTTCAATCTCACATTGCCAGTTTCGCTGAGAGAGGATGTTGTATTTGTCGTCGTTCAAAGCATTCATCTTGCCAGTCAGCCTGCTTATCTTTCCGCTAATCCAGCAAACGGTCCTCAACACAAAGAGCGGCAACTTCAGGTGCAGCACCCAAGGATTTCCGAGGTACTTTTGGACGAGGTCGCTGTAACTGCGGCTATTATAGATTTTTCCGTCGCTCAGGAAGTAGGCTTTCCCCTCGGCTTTCGGTGCTTCCATGCTCTTGAAGATAGCTTGTACGACGTCGAGAACATAGATGAAGGTAATCTCTTGAGGAGTCAGACCTGCGGCAATATCGGTATGCTGCTTAATGCTCTGAGCCATAAGAAAATAATCACGTTCGCGAGGGCCATAGACTCCCGTAGGACGAAGGATGGTGTAGGGGAAATCTTTCTGTTCCTTGAGGTATTTTTCGGCAGCCAGTTTGCTCTCGCCATAAGCGGTGTTCGGCTTTGGTTCGTCTGTTAAAAGGATTGGCGAATAAACCCACGGATTGTCTTCAGACGGCTTTCGGACGGGCTTTTCGCGTATTGCTCCATAGATGCTTAAACTGCTCAGGAACACGAAACGTTTGGGAATCATGTCCGTGTGGTGAAGTGCATCTATGAGGTTTTGCGTGCCTTCTGTGTTCGTACGGAAGAAGTCTTCTCGATGCAAACACTTTGTTGCCCCAGCTGCATGCACGATAAAGTCCCAGCCTCGACCGCCCATCTCAGCCTTGTAGGCAAGGAGCTGTTCGTTCAACTTCGTGGGATTCTGCATGTCGAGCTGAGCGAAGTGGATGCGCTCGTCCTGAAGGTATTTGCGGCTTGAAGTGCCTCGAACGCCAGCCCAAACTTCGAAACCTCTGTTCAAGGCTTCCTCTACAATAAAACTACCGATGAAGCCGCTGGCTCCAGTCACTAAAAGTTTAGAGTTCATAATTTATAGTTTAGAGTTGGCTTCAAGTATTTTCGTAATTGCATCTTCTAGTTGTTTTGTCTTTTCGGGCGATTGAAGGATTTCGCGAAGAGAGGCGAGGAAGGCCGTGACAGAACCCCTCCCATCCCCTTCTATGTGGAGGCTTTCCTCGCCTGGATTTCTCTCCATAAAAGGGAGGACAGAGGGGGCCTCTTTTGAGAACGCTGGAGCGAGGCTTTCCATAAACCCTTTGAAGCGGTCTTCACTGAGGAAAATGGTGTCATCACCACCATCAAGGACTCCTTCGAACATAGAGCGCTTGAAGCGCAGACGATCTATCATGCTTTCCTCGATGGAGTTTTTCGAGACGAGGTTCATTACCTGTATGGGTATTTCCTGACCGATGCGATAGATACGGCCTATGCGTTGTTCCAGAATGGCCGGGTTCCAAGGCAGGTCGAGGTTGATGAGGATGCTCGCCGCCTGAAGGTTAAGCCCGGTGGAGCCTGTGTCTGTGGAGAGAAAAATGCGGCAGTCGGCATCGTTCGTGAAGCGTCCGATGATTTCGCTGCGTTTCTGTGAAGGCACATTTCCGTGTAGGAATTCATAGCGGATGCCTTGAGCATCGAGTTCCATTGCCAACAGCCGAAGCATGCGTTCCCATTCGCTGAAAACGACAATCTTTGCCGTGCCGCCATCCAAGGCATCGTCGAGAATGTTCATTGCTTCGGCAATCTTTATGTCGTGACGGTTCTCTTGGTCTTGGTCGATGATGAAAGTGCTGTCGGCAAGCATCCGCATCTGCCCAAGCATGAGCAGCAAGCGTCGCCGTTCATCCTCGCTGAGGCTATGGGTTCGCGACCATTTGCTCACCAGTCGAGCAACTGCAGAGCGTAGTTCTTCGTGGCGGCTGATTTGTTGCGGCGTCATTGGCATGAGCAGGAACTGGTCCGTCCGTTTCGGCAGTTGTAGCTGAACGCTCTGCTTCGTCCTTCTGATGAGCGTGTCTTTCAGCTTGTTCTTGATGTCATTGAGGTTTTTATAGCCGACGGCCTTTCCCGTCTCAGGGTCGGTGACGATGTGTTCGTAGCGAAACCTATAGAGCGGCGACAGACAATAAGGGTCGGCAAGTTGCACGATGGAGACAAGTTCGTCGAGCTTGTTCTCGAGCGGCGTACCCGAAAGCAATACGCTGTAGTGGGAATCGATGCGACGAACTGCCCATGCCAGTTGCGTGTTCCAGTTCTTGAGGCGCTGCACTTCGTCCATAATGAGCAAATCCGTCGAAAGCCGATTCAGCGATTTGATATCGTTCGCGAGGGACTGAAAGGAGACAATCTTGTAAGGCATCGAAGCCTTGTACAACTCGAGTCTTCTGGAAGCATATCCTTCCACGATGAGTACATTGTTTCGCCCCGTAAAACGTTCTATTTCACTTTTCCATTGATATTTGAGGGAGTTGGGGCAGACGATGAGCACGCTTTCGGCCATCTTTTCGCGGAGGTAGATTTCTGCGGAGCAGATGGCTTGCACGGTCTTGCCAAGTCCCATCTCGTCGGCGATGATGGCCTTTCCCGCCTTGAAGGCAAAGCGGACACCCTCCTTCTGATAGGGATATAGTTTCTTTGTCAGCAGGGCATCGAGCATCGCGTCCGTATAAACATTATCCGCGAGGGCAGTCCTTTGCAAGCGTTCTCGTTGGCTGATGACAAGTTCAAGCGCATCGGGATAGCAACGGAGAGAAGAGTCGATGCTTCTTGCCTTTTCGATGAAAGTGTCGAAACTGGCATAAGCCTCAGGACGAAGCACAGATGCCTGATCGAAGTACTCCTGTGTCAGGGCTGCCAATTCCTTGCGATGGGTCTCGCAGGTGCGAATCCTAATGTTTCGCCCTCCCCGATAATCGACATAGACCGACGAATAGTCGGGCTCTTCATTGTGTACCTCCTTGTTTTCTGCCTGCAGCCATAGTTTCACGGCCTCAATATGTTTGCAAGTGCCGAGGCCAGACGTGCGAAAATCGGGGCAAGAGCAGTAGTTCCAGGGACTATAAGCACCTCGGTAGATGACTTTGTACTGGCTGCGCGACCTTGGATTGCGCACCTGATACTCTCCAGGACAGAATTGTGGGTTTGTTTCGTTGATGGCGAATCGTTCGCGCTGTGCCTGTTGTCTTCTGAGGGCGACTTGCCACTCCTCGAGTCCCATCTCGGCAGGCTTAATGGTGTTGCTCAACCTTTGCTGTATATTTCTGTTGCTACTCTCCATTCCTGTTTCGTTTTCTGCAAAGGTACGAAATAAATATGAACTATGGATATAAACTATGAACTTTTTTTTATACCTTTGCAGCAGAATTGCTAAACAACATTTGTCATGAAACAATTCTTCTTTTTGTGCCTAATGGCTTTTTGCGCGCTCGCTGAGGCTCAGCAGACGTATAAAGAAGTGCGCGACATACCTTATAATACCGAGCAAGATGCTTATGCCAAGGAGCGATGCAAGCTCGATGTCTATTATCCCGAAGGAAAGAACGATTGTCCCGTGGTCGTGTGGTTTCATGGAGGAGGACTTGAGGGCGGCGGCAAGTTTATCCCGCAGGAGTTGAAGGATTGCGGTTATGTTGTTATTGCAGCCAACTATCGTCTTTTGCCCAAATGTACCCCTGACCAATGTATCGACGATGCTGCTGCCGCAACGGCCTGGGCTTACAAAAACGCGGAGAAATATGGCGGTTCGCACAAGCGCATTTATGTCAGCGGACATAGTGCCGGCGGCTATCTCACCGACATGATTGGGCTAGACAAACGCTGGCTCCGAAAGTATGGCGTCGATGCCGACTCACTTCGCGCCTTAATCCCTTTTAGCGGACAATGCGTTACACATTATAGTATACGTAAGCTTCAAGGTCTCGAACCTCTTCAGCTCACCATAGACGAGTACGCTCCGATGACCTTTGTCCGCAAGGATGCTCCGCCCATCGTCATTATTTCTGGCGATCGCGAGATAGAGCTGTACGGTCGATACGAGGAGCAGGCTTTCTTCTGGCGAATACTTAAGTTGGTTGGACATCCTGATGCCACGCTTTACGAGATGCAGGGCTACAGTCACGGAGATATGGCTGCCCCGGCTTTCCATATTCTGAAGCAAACGATAAAGAGACTCAACTAAGCAGAACGACCATGATAGACCTTAACAAGATTGCCATCATTGCAGGCGAGCACAATGTGACTTACAGCGAACTGTTGCAGCGCGTGGCACAGTTTGCGCGAAAGACGCCGAAGGGTAAGCAGACTAAGACGGTCATTTTTAGCGAAAACCGTGAGGGTTGGGCGTATGCTTTCTTCTCTGTTTGGCAGAACGAAGGCATTGCTGTTCCTGTAGATGCTTCGAGCACTGCGAGTGACGTGGCTTATATCCTCAATGACTGTAAGCCTGATGCTGTTTGGGTGTCGAAGGATAAGGATGCTGTTCTCAAAGAGGCCGTTGCCCAGGCAAATGTCGAGACAAATGTTTTGGTCATTGACGATTACGAACACATGTCCCTTCAGGACGAGCCATCCAACTCCATCCTTCCCTGGGCAGCCCTTTCCGAGCCTGACAACGACGATACGGCTGTCATCATATATACTTCCGGCACGACCGGTTCCCCCAAAGGTGTGATGCTCAGTTACTCTGCGTTGAAAGCCAATGTGCATAGTGTTTCCTATGATGTGCCTATTTACACCGAGAAACGTCGTGTCCTTGTTCTTTTACCTTTGCATCACATATTGCCGCTCATGGGCTCCCTTATTGCTCCGCTATACATGGGAGGCGGCATTGCCATCAGTCCCTCGCTTTCTGGTCCAGACATCATGAATACGCTTCAACGCGGACAGGTAGGCATTATGATTGGTGTGCCTCGCCTTTGGCAAACGCTTTATACCGGCATCAAGAAGAAGATAGATGAGTCGCCTGTTGCTCGCGCGCTTTTCTCGCTTTGCAGTGTCGTGAAAAGCAGGACTCTCAGTCGCCTCGTCTTCGGTTCTGTCAGGAAGAAGATGGGCGGTCACCTTGATTACTGCGTCAGTGGCGGTGCGGCTTTAGATAAAGAGATTGGTGAAGGCTTGCGAACTCTTGGGCTTGATGTCCTCGAGGGTTATGGGATGACGGAGACTGCTCCTATCATCGCTTTCACGCGACCTGGTGATATCATCCCCGGTTGCTCAGGCCTGCCTCTCCCAGGTGTTGAGTGCAAGCTCATAGACGGCGAGCTTTGCGTGAAAGGTCCAAACCTTATGAAAGGCTATTACAATCGCCCTGAAGAGACAGCAGCCGTGATTGACAGCGACGGTTTCCTGCATACGGGCGACCTTGCTCGGTTCGACTCTGTCGGGCGCGTCACTCTTACGGGTCGCACGAAAGAACTCATCATTCTCAGCAATGGAAAGAACGTGCAGCCAAGCGAAATAGAGTACAAACTGGAGAAGTACGAGACTTTCGTCAAAGAGGCCGCAGTCGTGCAAGATGGTGACAAGCTGAGTGCCATTATTGTCCCGCAATCGGCTTGGGCTTCGACTCTGACCGACAACGAGGTGGCTGCTCAGCTGAAGCGAGAGGTACTGGAACCTTACAATATGACTGTTTCTGCCTACAAGAAGATAATGAGCGTGCTCGTCTATCGCGGCGAGTTGCCCAGAACAAGGCTCGAGAAGCTCCAGCGCTACAAGCTTGGCGACATCTTGAAAGAGGGGCAGGGAGCTAGAACCAAAGAACACGAGGCGCAACCTGAGCCTGACAGTGAAGAGTACCGCCTTATTAAGAGTTTCATTGAGCAGGAGAAGGGCGTGAAGGTTCATGCTGCAGACCATATTGAGACCGACCTTGCCTTGGATTCCCTCGACAAGATAAGCTTGCAGACTTTCATAGAGAACACCTTCGGCACATCTGTCGGGGTAGACGAGATGCCTGGCTTCCCCAACATAGAGGCTTTGGCAAAGCACGTTGCCAAAGAGAAAACACGAATGGAGGCCGAAGACGTAGATTGGCATCAACTTCTCACTGGTCCTGTCGATAACTTGGCCTTGCCAACTTCCGGCTTTACCTATCGTTTTGTGTCTCGCATCCTTAAAGGCATCTTCTGTTTATACAATCGTCTGAAGGTAAAGGGACACGATAACATTCCGGCGAAGGGAGCTTGCATTATCGCTCCTAACCATCAAAGCTTTGCCGACGGACCGCTTGTGCTTGCCGGTTTGCCTTGGAACCAACTCAGCGAATACTACTTCTATGCAACGGAAGAGCATGTCCGCAGTGCTTATCGCAAGCGTATGGCGGCTCAGAGCAATGTGATTGTCATGGAGCGTTCCAATCTGAAGAACTCCATCCTGAAGCTTGCAAAGGTGCTCAGGGAAGGTCATCGCGTGGTCATCTTCCCAGAAGGTGCTCGCTCTCACGACGGCGGAACCGTGCCCTTCAAGAAGACCTTCGCCATCCTCGCCAAGGAGCTGAATGTCCCCATCGTGCCCGTCTGCATCCGTGGAGCCTTCGAAGCCTTGCCGCGAAGCAGTGCTTTCATGAGGCCGAAGCACATCGAGGTGAACTTCCTGCCTGCAATTAAGCCATCAGAGAGCAGTTCTTACGAAGATTTGACCCGTCAGACACAAGATGCAATCGAAGCGCTTTTGGCCCATAAAGACTGAGCTTGGTAACACTTGGACGCACCTTGGTGGCGCCATTTTTGCTTTAAGCAGTATCTGGTTGGTGTGGCTTGCTGCCGATATTAGCTGGCAGATGGCGTTCGGAGTCATTTGCTTCCTCTTCGGCATGTTCTTCATGTTTCTCAGCAGCACCGTTTATCATTGGGTGAGAGAGGGTAGGGTGAAGCGCGCTCTACGCAAGTGCGACCACATCAGCATCTATGTGATGATAGCCTGCAGCTACACGCCGATTCTCATCGGAGTAGTGGGCGGATGGCTTGGCTGGCTGGTATTTGCGCTCCAGTGGCTGGTCGTGTTGGTTGGAGCCTTCTATAAAATCTTCGCTCTTGGGCGTTGGCCTCGACTCTCGCTCGCCATCTATTTGATTATGGGATGGAGCATCATCTTCATTGCAAAGCCAGTCTTGAAGGCGCTGACACCTGTCACCTTGTGGCTCCTGCTTGCTGAAGGCGTTGCCTACACTGCAGGAACTTACTTCTTTGCCCACGACGAAAGGCCTCACTATCATGCCATCTGGCACATCTTTGTCCTGCTTGGAGCCCTTGCTCATTGGGGAGCAGTACTCACTTTGCTCTTGTAGTTTGTTTCTTGTCGGCAAGGTACATTCCGACAAGAATGAGGGCCGTGCCCATGAGGAACCAGATGGTGATGTCTTCGTTCAGCACTATCCAGGCACACACGATGGCGATTACGGGGTTGAAGTAAACGTAGTTTGTCGTCACGATGGCTCCCAACTTCCGAATGGCTAAGGCCCACAGATAGAAGCAAAGCGTGGTTGCGATGGCTCCGAGGAAGAACAACTCCACAATTGTCTGCGGCTCCAAGAGCGTACTCAAAGGTGGCCATTCGGGATAGAAGAAGTAGTAGGGAATCATCGTGACGAGTCCATAGAAGAAGAGCTTGCGGGTGATGAAGAGCGTGTTGTAGCGCTTGGAGGCAGGAATAATCAGTAAACTGTATCCTGCCCAGCAGAGGCAAGCTGCAAAGGCAAGCAGGTCGCCGGTAGGAGCAAGGTGGAGCACGAAGTGCCCATTCAGCTCAACTATTGCTACGCCCACTACTGCGAGCAGACTCCCGACTATCTGTATGCCCCTAAGCCGCTCTTCGCGATAGAATGCGGAAATAAGCAAAGCTGCAAACAAGGGACAGAGACAGACGATGAGCGCCGTGTTGGAGGTGGAGGTGTAATTCATCGCGGCATTCTCCGTCAGGAAGTAGAGCGAGCCGCCAGTCAGCCCAAGTCCAAGCATCAGGAGTTCGTCCTTCCAATTGTTGGCGAACCAACGGAAAGGTCTTCTCGTAGCTGCGATGCCCAACAGAGCAATGTAAGCGATGATGAACCTCAGCGTAAATATCTGGGCTGGCGAGAGTCCTGCCAGCAACAGGAGTTTTGTGACGACAAATGTCGAACCCCAAATGGCAACGACCAGAAAGGCAATGAGGTGATAGACAATCGGTTTCAACAGATTGATGATTAGTCGCTCCTTAATAGTTCTCTGCCTTAATCTGGAAGTAGCTCTGCGGATGGTCGCAAACGGGACACACTTCGGGAGCCTTCTTGCCGATGACGATGTGGCCGCAGTTAGCGCATTGCCAGATGACATCACCTTCGCGAGAGAAGACTATCGCGTCCTCAATGTTCTTCAGGAGCTTGCGATAACGCTCCTCATGGTGTTTCTCGATGGCGCCAACCTGCTCGAACTTCTCTGCAATCTCGTCGAAACCTTCCTCGCGAGCCTCTTTTGCCATGCGAGCATACATGTCCGTCCATTCGAAGTTCTCACCATTCGCAGCATCTGCAAGGTTGGTCTTCGTGTCGCTCACGCTGCCGCCGTTCAGGTACTTGTACCACATCTTGGCGTGCTCTTTCTCGTTTGCAGCCGTCTCTTCGAAGATTGCGGCAATCTGCACGAAGCCGTCCTTCTTGGCTTTCGAAGCGAAGTAACTGTACTTGTTGCGTGCCATGCTTTCTCCTGCAAAAGCCTCCTTGAGGTTCTGCTCCGTCTTTGTTCCTTTCAGGTCTTTCATTGTCTCGTGAGTTTATGTGTTTGTAAGTTTATGAGTTTCTGAGGGCAAAGATAAGAAATAATTCTTAATTCTTCTTTCTTAATTCTTAATTTCTTTGTACTTTTGCCTTACGATGACCTATTTGAACACAGAAAACATAGAAAGAAGCAAGGGCGACATCGAGTATCATCCCTTGAAACCTTTCCTGCCGAAGAATGCGAAAGTCCTCTTCCTGGGCAGTTTTCCGCCTCAGCGAAAGCGGTGGTGCATGGACTTCTTTTACCCTAATTGGATAAACGACCACTGGCGCATCGAGGGACAAGTCTTCTTTGGCGACAAGAATCACTTCGTTAATCAAAAGGAGAAACGCTTCAAACTCGATGAGATTGTCAGGCATTGTGGGGAGAAGGGCATCGCCTTCTTCGACACCTCGACAGCCGTCCGTCGCCTCAAAGACAATGCTTCTGACAAGTTTCTCGAGGTTGTGGAACCCACAGACATTGCCACCCTCATCTCTCAACTGCCGCATCTCAAGGCAATTGTCACTACCGGCGAGAAAGCCACACAGACCATCTGCGCCTCTCTCGGCATTCCAGAGGTGCCGAAAGTCAACACTTCGGTTGCCATTCCAGCCTCCCCCGTCCCCTCCAAAGGAGGGGTGATACGCGGCGACCTCTCTCCCTCTCCTTTGGAGAGGGTCGGGGAGAGGCTGTCCCTCTCCCTTTGGAGGGGACGGGGGAGGCTGGGTTGGGGTGAGGCCGTCCTTCTTTGGCGACTTCCTTCCTCTTCTCGCGCCTATCCATTATCCCTTGAAAAGAAGGTCGAATCATACAGGAAAATGTTCGACGCCGTACTTCGTTGAACCTGTTTTGACGAGCTAAGTTGATTGCACATACATGTACGTGCAATTGCATTTACATGTATGTGCAATTGATTTTACATGTATGTGCAACGAACTTGACGTGGGTTGTTGACCGACGAGGCTGCCTCAAACGCCTGTTTTCAACTGCGGATTCTTGTCTCGCCCCGTGTAATGTCGGGCCAGCCAACGGTTGAGGAGGGCGAAGAAGGTGAGGCAGAAGAGCGTGGGCAGCGAGAGGGAAAGGGCATCGGGCTGTTTCGACATATTCACAAGAGCCAGCCAGATTACCCCTCCAAACATATAGACGAGCCCGCCGATGCCAAGAATCGCGACGGCCAGGACGCAGCAGAAGGCCACGATGCGCTGCCGCCGTTCGCTCTTTTGCTGTTCCATGCGAATGCGTCTCATAGTTGTATAGGCGAAGTTCGACGGCAGGCTTGGCCTCTCTCTTGCTGCGAGGGCTTGGCGAAGGGCTCGGCTTTCAATGTGTTGTTCCATGTTTCATCAGTGAATAAAGTTTGCGACGGATGCGGTGCAGGCGTGTGGCAATGGTGCCTGGCTCCACGTCGAGAATGTAAGCGATGTCAGCCAAAGGACGGCTTTCGAAGTAGAATAGTTCGAGGATCAACTGCTCGTCCGGCTTGAGTAGGGCAATGGCCCTTTGAAGGTCGACGAGTCGGCTCTCGTCGTCCAGCACTTCGTCCACCTCCCTGTCGCTCAGGTAGGGCTTGTCCTCGATGCTGAGATACTTGATGCGCTTCTTTCTGAGCCACGAAACGCTGGTGGTGTAGGCGATGCGGCAAACCCATGTGGAGAACGACGAACGGCAGCTGAAAGTCTCCAACCGACGATAGGCACGGACAAATGTGTCCTGTGTCAGCTCCTCGGCATCCTCGCGATTCGGCACCAGTCGCGACACGATGGCAAACACCTCGCCACCGTATCGCTCCAGGAAATAGCCGTAATCGCTCTCGTGACCGTCAAGGATGCGGGCTATCAGACGCTGCTCGTCCATCAGTTTCGCTTAGACTTCGAACTCGTCTTTCTTCTCTTTGGGCTGCTCAGCCTTGCGCTCTGCGCGGTAAGACATAAGGAGTCCTATGCCGCCGCAGATGCATACGCTCGCCACATAGACGATGCCGCTGACATATTCTCTATAGCGAAACATGGAGTCTTCGTCTGCACAGAAAGAGTAATCGCCATAGGTCGCCATCATATTGATGCAGAAGCCGAGCAGGAAACCCAAGCCGATGCCAAGCAACAGCCAGCCGATGCGGAGGGCCGTGTACTTGTTGCCGCTGCTGTAGAGGCTGATGCCTTTGAAGTCGATGTTCTTCAGCTCCGTGATTTTACTGATGAGCAACAGCCGCTCGCGCTTGTGGACGAAGAGCTCCACAACTTTGTAGATGCAGCCAAACACAATGGCGCAGTTCAGGGGAATCATAATCCAATCCATAGTCTTTGCATTTTGAATTAAGTAAAATGAAATTAGTCTTGTCTCTACTTAGTTAGACGC
>JAGCXU010000004.1 GCA_017961145.1 Bacteroidaceae bacterium
GCCGTCGCCCAGATACTGCTTCTTCTCCATACCGAAGTTCGTGCAACGATGCTTCACGAACATGTCCATTTCCTCGACGCTACCTTCGTCGAGCAGGAGGTTGATGCGTTCGCGAGCCGTGAGCTTGCCTTTCTCGTGCTGCTTCTCGATAGCCTTTTCGCCTCCACCTATACGAGCTTTGGCGCGGAGCTCCATAAGCTCCTTAATCTTTTCTGTTTGTGTACTCATCTTTGTGATTTACTATTTAAAGAGATGTTATTTTCATTTTCGCGCACAAAGGTACAAAAAAGAATTAAGAATTGAGGACTAAGGATTAAGAATTTTCTCTTAATCTACATATTTATATATATAACATGGGAAAACAAGCCCAAAAGTTTTTCCGCCTTTGCAGCTTTTTGCTCAAAATGCGAAAAATGTCGAATTGAATTTACAAAGGCTATAGGGGAAAACTTAACGTGTTACGATTGCGAACGACACACGTTATGATTGCAAACGTAACACGTTAAGTTTCGAATTTAGCTACGCTTCGTTGGTCATCACTCCTGCGGAAGCCAGACGCGCATCTTGCCTCTTCCTCTGTGACACCAAGCATAGTAAGGGATGAGCGTCAAGGACTGATCCTGACTGACGAGTGTCGTAACGGGAGTTCCAGCGATTTCTGTCTTCCCTATCCTAAAGCGAGGATTCTGTTTTAGGCGAATGTCTGTGATTTCTGCCTCATTATCGGGATGCTCTGCACAATAAACAAGCGGGCCTCGCTCCACGCAAACCATTCCTCTGTCGGCTTCGACCTGGTCGTTAGCACGAACGATGCGGGGCTCCATATCGAAGTGAATCTTTATCACATCGCCCTTCTTCCACTTGCCACCAATCGCTATATATCCGCCAGCGGATTCTATATTGGAGTCGAAGAACGGGTGCTGAAAGTCATTGACACTGACGGTGAAGTTGGGCGTTTTGCCATCTGCGTAGGTATAGAGGTCGGAGGGAACGACCTGGTTACGAACCCAGCCGGGAAGACGAATCTTGAGGAAGAATTCGCCTGCCTTGTTCTCCTCTATCTTCAGCGTGATGTCGCCATTCCAAGGATAATCCGTTTCCTGGCTAAGCCTGACCTTCTTGCCACCCACATTCAGCGTGGATGTGTTCGACAGGAAAAGGTTTACATACACTGCAGGAGTTTTGTTGAAAGCATTTTCTTTTACGGCATAGACATACCCAGGCAGCGAGGGAATGAAGCGGCAGATATTGCTCGGGCAACAAGCACATCCGAACCAAGGCTGACGCTGGTGCTGACCTGCCGACTCGAGAGGATTGGGATAGAAGAAGCCGTTACCTTCGAGCGAAACCCCACTTAATAGTCCGTTATAAAGCGTTCGCTCCAAGACATCGTAGTATTTGGATTCGCCATGAAGCAGGAAAAGACGGTGGTTGACATAGACATTACCTATCGCGGCACAAGTCTCGCAGTAAGCCGTCATATTGGGCAACTCATAGTTCTTACCGAAAGCCTCGCCATTCGCAGTTGCTCCGATGCCTCCTGTGATATAATACTTCTTGCTGACAATATTGTCCCAAATGGCATCGATGGCTTTGACGTATTCCTGGTCGCCCGTAAGAGCTGCCACATCTGCCATGCCAGCATACATGTAGGCGGCTCGTACGGCATGTCCTACAGCCTCGTCTTGTTCTACGACGGGCTTGTGGCTCTGGGAATACTCCTGCTTGATGGTTGTCTTGCCACGATAGTCGAGCAGGAACTTGGCTTCATCGAGATACTTCTTGTCGCCTGTCGCGATATAAAGTTTCGCTAGAGCCATCTCGGCAATCTGATGACCAGGAACGACACAAGCCTGCCCTGGATTAGGTCCCACCTCCTTGCAAACCAAGTCGGCATAGCGGATGGCAATGTCGAGGAACTTGCGGCTTCTCGTGGCTTGATAGTGAGCGATTGCAGCTTCCACCATGTGTCCGAGGTTATAGAGTTCGTGGCTTCCTTGTTCCTCTGCACTCCATCGCTTAGGACCTGCCCAGTCATGCGGATGTTCAGGGTTCTGCGTTCGACCTGTGAAGAGGTATCCGTCAGGCTCTTGGGCAGAGGCAATTATGTTCAGGACGGAATCGATATATGATGCAAGAGCCTTGTCAGGATAGGTTTGCAGCAGGTAGCTTGCTCCCTCGATGGTCTTATAGGGGTCAGTATCGTCGAAGGGGAAAGTACCTTTCTTTATCTCAAAGACCTTCGAAGGGTTCTGCAGATGCTCGGCTGCATTCGAGAAGTTTGTGTAACGACCTGTTTCCTCGCATTTCGAGAAAGCAAGAGGGATGGTCACCTTGCGGCTCGCCTCCAGCCTTTGCCCCCAGAATGTTCCTGGAACTACCTTCACCGAAGTGAAAGGAACAGGACTGATGGGATAGCCTTTCGAGGTTTTAGAGCTTGCGGGCAACAGAATACAGAAGAGTGTCGTGACTAGTGTTAAGAGTGATTTCATATTGTTGGATTTAAGGTTTTTCGTTCCAAAGGAGTGTTCCGTCGCTTGCTTGTCCTTGTGCATCTACAGAAAGTTGAGTGGTCAGACAATTGTTGTAGAACTTTATTTCAGCTTTGCCTTCTTCATCCACCTCTACATTCGGATTCCAATAGAGTGTGCGGCGATAGTCTTTCTTCTCTTCC
>JAGCXU010000112.1 GCA_017961145.1 Bacteroidaceae bacterium
AGCTGCTTCTGCCAGTTCGTAGTTATACATCGCTTTCATGCTACAAAGATACTAATTTTCTGTGACTTATGCAAGTTTTTCGCCCGCTTTTCCACCAATAACCACCAATGACTTCCAATGCCTGCCAAAGACCATCAACGCACCTTGAAAAGGTTGTAACTTTGTATCGTCAATCCGGATGACACACGCGATGATGCGAAACGTCAAACGTGACAAATGCAAACGTCAAACGCGACGATTCGCTTCGCGGCACGCCATATATGAGGTAAGGACACGCAGCGGCGCATCCTGCTCCACAAACAAAATCTTTGACTTATTGATAACAATTGCTGCCTGCTAATTTCGGCCGTAAGCCGTAAGCTGTAAGCCCTGAATAATTAAGAATTAAGAAAGAAGAATTAGGAATTGAAACTCTAAACTTTCTCAACTGACTCTACTCCGGCAAAGCCGGAGTTCAAAATCCGGACGAACAGAGAAACTAACCAACTCAAAAACTTACAACGCGGTCACTTTTTGAGGTGGCCGCGTTGCTTGTTACTTTATGTGTGCCCATTTGTTTTCGAAGTCCCAGATCTCGGCATCGAGCTTCAGGGCGCGTTCGCACTCCTCTTTTGTCTTGCCATTGGGAATCTTGGGGCCTTTCATGTTGACAAACGGCTCGCCGGCATCGTAGGCTGCCAGAACGGCATCGAAAAACATCTTCCAGCGGACTTTGTAGAAGGTCTCGACCAGTCCGTCCCAGTCGCGATTGGCATAGTCTGCAAGGTGATAGGTGTCGCCCCAGACGGTGATGATGGTGCGGGCATTCATCTCGAAATAGTTCTTCTCCGCTTCGGTTGTGCCCCAGGCGCGGGCATCGCGGATCCAGTCGTCGAGAGAGAACTCCTTGCACTTCTTCAGCTCAGCAACCATCTTGTCGCACATACCCAAGAACTCCTCGGAAGCCGCTACCATTCCCGCTCTGTCGCCCGATTTATAGGCATCCGAGAAGCGTTTCCTCACAGCCAGAGCATTGTTGCGGATGGACTGCCGACGGGTGTTGGCGAGGTCGAACTTGAGGTAGTTGGAGGTGCCTTCCACCTTCTCCAGGATAGCCAATGCCTCGTCCAGATTGTTGATGTCGTAGCCCTTTCGGAGCTCTGTGGTCCAGTTCCATTCGCCCTCCAGATTGGGATGAGCGTTGATGATGCCGGCCGCGCCTGTGCTGGTGTGAGTGGTGCAGACCTTATCGACCATCGTGTGCCAAAAGGCTCTGTAGTTCGCATCCACGCGCCCAAGGTGGCGGTCGGCAATGTTGTCGATGTACTGGTCGAAGCCGATGCCTGTATCCCAAGCCTGAGCGAGAAGGTGCTCATAGACGGGCTCGTTAAGGCCGAAGCCTTCGAGGGTAGAGCCGATGCCCACGAACTCGGAACCGCCCTCTGCCTTTGCGCCTGCAAGGAGCTTGGAGTTGTGTTTGTAGTCGCCCTCAATCTCCGTCATGCCGCCAAAGTTGCCGAGGTAGCACCAAATGAACTTGTGGCCGTAGAAATGCTCCGTCATTCGCCAAATCTCGGTGTAGTCGCACTCGTAGTCGAGCATAATCATCTTGCCTATGGGAACAGCACCAAGGTAGGCTTTGATGCGCTCTGGCGTCCAGGCTCTCTTATTGCTGATGAAAAGCCAAGCCATCTGGAGCCAAACGGCTTCGGGATCGACACTTGCCAGCGATTGATAGACACCGGCGGAAATCTTGGCGAGCGAATCGGGTTCCCATGATGGAGGCGAGACTTCGTTGAAAAGGTCGATGCCATAGATGTGGTTGGTGCCGTACATCTTGGTCTGCTCCTCGAGGAAATCCTTCTGAATACGGGCAAAGATGGGGTCGGAAGGACTCAGGTAGGTGCAGCGGTATTTCTCGTCGAAGTTGCACCAACGGTTCACTTTCGAGGTTCTGATGCCAGGCACAGCCTGTTCCAGGTCAGAGGGAACGTGGGCTGCAAAGGCAGGGAGGACTGGCGTCATGTTCAGTTCGCGCTCTCGACTAAGGATTTGCTTCTGCAACTCAGCCTGTCCGTCAATCCAGCTTTGCGGGAGCGGCCCTTGCCAGCGGTCGATGTTAATCATGCGTTGCCAAGGCAGATGGGCAGGGCCTGTGAAGTAGGCACGGATTTGCTCGTCGGTCAAGCCGTACTTGCGCCACACTTTCTGCCAAACGGCTTCCTGACCGGTAATGGCAAGCGGCATGTTCACACCATTCAAAGCCATCCAGTCGATGAAGCGTTCCCATTGCGGCCACTTCCACCAAGGCATCGTATAGCCGAATGTGCAGTAGTTGAGGAAGAATCGGATGGGCATTTCCACCTTGCCCGTCACCCTTTCGGGGACCTTTGGCATCTTCCTCGGAAGTTCTACGGGATTGAAGTCGTACCAGCTCACATTTGCCAGGCAATACTGCTGGATGTAGCGGTTCAAGCCGACGGCCATAGAGTTGGCATTGTTGCCTCGGATGAGAACCTTCTTGCCCTTCTGAAGCAGTTCGTAAGAGTCTGTCGTTTCGTTGGTTTGCTCGAAGATGACGGCTTTGGCTTTGCCACCCATCACTCTGCGAGCCAAGGCTTCGGCAGCCTGCTCATCGGCCGTCTTGAATGACATCATAGCCAGCGAGACCACCAAAAGCAAGATTGATTTGAGAAAAGGTTTGTGTATAGTCATAATATAATAGTTGTGTAAGGGTATCTCTATTTCCAGCCTTCCAGATCGGCTTCTGGGAAGAGGTCAGGATTGAAGACGGGGTCTTTCCCTTTCTTACGTTGCTCGCGGAAGTCCTTCAAAAGGCGGAAGGCATAGCGACTCAGCAATAGAACTGCGATGAGATTGGTGATAGTCATCAGCGCCATTGCGAGGTCCACGATGCACCACGCTTGCTGCAATGTCATGAAGCCGCCCATCAATACTACTACTCCGCTTAACAAGCGGAACAACGTAATGGCCCAAGTTTTGTCGGTAATGTAGCGGACATTTGTCTCGCCATAGAAATAATTGGCAATGATGGTGCTGTAGGCAAACAAGAAGATGGCTGCCATGAGGAACCAGCCGCCGAAGCGCCCCAGATGGTGCTCCATCGCATGCCCGGTCAGAATGATGCCGTCGCTACCTTCGGTATAGAGCCCGCTCAGCAGGATGATGAAAGCGGTACAAGTGCAGATGACGAGGGTATCGGTGAAGACACCTAAACTTTGCAGCAGTCCTTGATAGACGGGATGGGGTATTGTGGCAGTTGCAGCAGCATTCGGAGCACTTCCTTCGCCTGCCTCGTTAGAAAACAATCCGCGTTTCACGCCTTGCATCACGGCTATTCCAACGGCTCCTCCTGCAGCCTGTTCCCATCCGAAAGCACTACGAACGATGAGGCTCAGCATCGCAGGAATCTGCGTGAAGTTCGCGATAAGAATGTAGAGTGCAAGCAGGATGTAGCCTATTGCCATAAAGGGAACAATCATCGCACAGAAGCGAGCTATGCGATGGATGCCACCGAAGATGATGGCAAGCGTCAGCAAAGTCAGTCCGCCAGCCACGTAATGCATCGGGACATGAAAGGCGTCCGAAATGGCGTCGCAAAGTGTGTTGCTCTGCACAATCTGGTTTGAAAGTCCGAAGCCGTAGATGATGAGGAAGGCAAAGAGAACGCCCATCCAAGGTCGCTTCAGGCCATACTTCATATAGTAGGCAGGACCACCGTAGAAACTATCTTTTCCATGACGCTTGAAGAGTTGGGCAAGTGTGGCTTCCATAAAGGCTGTTGAGGCTCCAAGCAGAGCCATTATCCACATCCAGAACACGGCTCCGGGACCTCCCACAAAAATAGCGCTTGCCACACCAGCCAAGTTGCCTGTTCCTACTCGCGACGAAAGGCTGATGGCAAAGGCTTGGAAGGAGGAAATCTTGCGCTTGCCAATGCTCTCGACAGGCTTGTCGCTTGGCTTGAAGAGATTCTTCAACATCGTCGGCAACATTGTGAACTGTACTGCCCGAAGGTTCCAAGTGAAATAGAGAGCGCAACCCACAAGCATCGTGATAACGATGTATGTCCAGAGCCAATCGCTTATTGAAGTGATTAAGTCAAACTTTATAAACTCAAGATTCAAGATGTTGTTCATGTCAAATCATAACTATGAATTAAGAACTGGTTACCACAGCTTCCTTCTTGCAACCATCCACTTTAATTGTCATGGGAGCAGCTAGACGAACATGACGGACGTGTTCTGTCTCTTGAACGGCTGGCAACTTGTCGAGTTCTTCCTGCCGATAGATGCCATCACCTCGGAAAGCATTGATAGTCAGGTAGCAAACGCCAAGCGATGTGAGGTTCTGAAAGAAGTGCGTGCCTTGGCTCGGGTCAACTTGGAAGCTGTCGAGTCCTGCCTCCACGATAACCTGAGCGGCGCTGATATGGCTCCATTTTACAGGAATGCCCAGCCAAGGGTCGCTGCTGCCCCATCGTCCTGGACCGATAAGGAGATAAGAAGCATTTGGATTCTCCAAGAACTTTCTGTTTATTTTCTCTATCTCTTCGGCAATCGCGGGATTGTTGGAGGGCGTGTAACCATCGGTCTTGACGTAAATGATGTCTTGTATGTCACTGTAAATGCCGTGACCGATTGCCGAATGAGAGCGCAAGAGGCAGTCTTCGTCGGGAACCTGGGTGAGGTCTTCGTCGAGTTCCATTCGGTTGTCCACCATGGGTCGTATCTGCAAGAGGCAGAACTCGCCAGTTCGGTCGGCATGCAGGTTGACGGCAAACTCTATTTCGACGGGGCGCTTCATCTCGTCCTGTCCGTATTCCAAGACCTTTCGCATCAGTTCAGGCAAAGGGAAGACATCGCTTTGCAGGACACCCGCAAAGGAGATGATCTTGCGGTTGCGGCCCTCGTAGAAGCCATCGTAAATACATTGGTCGACAGGGTCGTAGGTGGAACATATCCATTGAAGCGTGCCATCGCTTTCAGCCTCTCGGACAGGTACTTTGATGAGGTTGAAGCCATCATTGACGCAAATGTCGCCAGCCTCCTTAGAACTTTGGGCTCTCAAAGCGAGGAAATAGGTCTGGGTGTCGCGCAGAGCAATCTCCATTTCGCTCATCTGCAAGACTTGATGCGGATGGGCAGGACAGACGCGAAGGCTTGTTCCGCCATCCACAATGTACTTGCCCAAGCCCATGGCAAGCGAGACAGTTCCCTCCTCGGCCTTCTCGTCGCCGATGGGATAATAGTTGATGCTTCGCGCCACACCGCTGATAACTGGGTAGAAGCGGCCATTATGTTCCTCTCCCACAACTTCTTGAAGGATGACGGCCATCTTTTCCTGGTCGATTACGTTACTCGTGGCAGTCATGTAGTCCTTGCTGCTACGATAGAAGACGCTGGCATAGACGGCTTTAATCGATTCAGAGAGCATCGACAGACGCTCGTAGCGATCGTGGGCTGCAGGGACCATGTAAGTACTATAGACGCCTGCAAAAGGTTGGTAATGCGAGTCTTCGAGAAGGCTGGAAGAACGTATTGCGATAGGACCTGCCACGACGTCGAGGAAGGCTTCCATATCGCCAACCAATCGCATGGGAAGTCTTGCGCGAAGGAAGTGCTGCAGGATTTCTTCGTCGGGTATGTCGCTGAGTGCCAACTGATAAAGGTCGTTGGTGTCCATGAACTCGTCGAAGATATCGGTACAGAGCACGACGGTTTTGGGGATGCAGACAGTCACACCTTCTTTCTCGTTGAGGTCTGTGTGGCGTCCAAGCAAGTGGTCGATGAAGGC
>JAGCXU010000113.1 GCA_017961145.1 Bacteroidaceae bacterium
TCTTCATTCTCGCGATAGAAGTTCTGCATGGCATATTCGAGGTTTCCTATTGCTCCGTTTCCGCAGCCGGAAGGCATGTCTTGCCAGACAACAAGTCCATTCCTGTCGCACCAGTCGAACCAAAGGTCGTTTTCCAGTTTAATATGCTTGCGGACCATATTCATGCCAAAGTCCTTCATTACTTGAAGATCATAGACCATAGCTTCATAGGAGGGAGGTGTGAGCAGTCCGTCTGGCCACCAACCTTGGTCGAGGGGACCATAGAGATAGAGCGGCTTGTTGTTGAGCAAGACACAAGGGTGTCCGTCCACCATGCCTCTGGAGAACTTCCTCATGCCAAAGTATCCGCTCACCTTGTCCACCTCTTGCCCTTCCTCGTTTTTGAGGGTGATGTCGAGATTGTAGAGGTTAGGCTCATCAGGACTCCAAAGTTTGGCAGATGGAATGGAGAGCGTGAACGTCTGTTCCGAGTCGCCAGTCTGCTCGACAACAGTATTGCTCCCATCCTTCACTGTAAGTGTTAAGGAACAGGGAGCGGAAGTCTTCACCTTAATGGATACTGTGGAATTGTCTATATTGGGGATTGGTTCATAACTGTCAATATGAGTAGGGCTGACAGGCTCAAGCCAGACTGTTTGCCAGATGCCACTGTTGGGCGTGTACCAAATGCCACTTGGCGAGACACTTTGTTTGCCATTCGGTTGTCCGCCATCAGTTGGGTCCCAGACAGCCACTTGCAACTCTTGTTCAGCACTTTCATTCAACAAAGATGTAATGTCGAATGCGAAAGGAACTGAGCCTCCATCGTGAGTGCCAGCCAGTTGTCCGTTCACATAAACATAGCACCTCCAATCGACAGCCCCAAAGTGAAGCAGGACATTCTTTCCGTTAAATGTTTCAGGCAAAGAGAAGGTCTTGCGATACATGTGGGTTGCTCTTCTATTGGAGGAGTAACTCTTGTCCATAATGCCTGAGAGAGCCGATTCGACGGGGAATGGCACCAGAATGGCTTTCGAGAAGGAAGAAGCGCGATTCTCGTAGTTGTAGTTGATGGAAGAGCGCTTGTAGTATTGCCAGATGCCATTCAGATTCATCCAGTCCTGCCTTTTCATAGAGGGACGAGGATACTCCTGCCAGACATTTTCAACAGTCAGTTGTTCTCCCCAAACCGTCATAACTGGAGCAGTCTGCTTTGTCCATGTACTCTGTGCACAAGCACTTTCTGCGAGGGTTGACATGATGGCAAAGATTGCTATCAATCTGTGGCTGATTATTTTTCTCATAGTTTCTGGTGTTTAAGCTTGTTTAGACATGGGGGAAGGATCCGTGAACCTCCTTGTAGGCATAGGCATAGTAGTCTTCTGGAGCAATCTCTGGGAAGCGATCACGGAAGAGAAGTTGGGTGGCATCTCGGTCGCAAGAGGGTGCCAACTTGAGGTATGTGAGGAAGTTCTCCATGTCGTTCTTGCGAAGATAACAGTTCGCTAGATAAGGGACAACGAACTTCCCTTCCTCTGTTCCATAGATGGTCCAGACATCGTCGAGAAGGTCGATGGCCACATCATTGTAGCCTGCATTACTGTAGGAGAGTGCTATGTTGAAGAGTGTCTCACCTTTCTCTGGACTTTTCTCCAGGGCTATTGCGAAATGTTCTTCAGCCAACTTGGTCTGCTTGCCTTGCAGAAAGATGTCGCCTTCAGTCATAAAGCACTTCCAGAGCATGGCTTCATCGGTATATTCCTTTGCCTTCTCCGCGAGATTTATTGCTTCTGAAATCCTGTCCAGACGACTCAAGGCAAAGGCTCTCAACTGGAGAATCTGCGAGAGGTCTGCTTCTCTGTCGGGCAGTTTGAGTGCATATTGCTCAGCTTTCTCGAGCAAAGTCAGGACTTCTTTGAAGCGCTCTTCGCTACAATAGCATAGTGCGAGCGAAAGTTGAACACTAAGGTCTTCCGGTTGCGATTCGAGATATTTCCTGTAATGCTCAATCGCATCTGTCATCGGACCTTCGTGCATGTGGGCATTTGCCTTCATCAGGAGGGCAGTATTGTCTTGCGGATTGATGGCAAGAGAGTAGTCTGCAGCCTCCAGAGCCTCAGGGAACTTCTCGAGCGCAATACAGGTTTCGGCCAGCAAGTCCCAGGCATCCGAGTTGTAGGGGTCTTCGTCGAGAATCTTTTTCAGCAGTGTGTAAGCGCCTTCATAGTCGTCGAGCCCCATCTTTATCTCAGCCTCCATGATGGGCAAACGCGGATGAGTAGGGTAGTTGTCCTTGAGTTGTTCCAGCCATTCCTGAGCCAATCCCCACTTGTCATAGTCCATGAAGATGGAGACACAATCATAGAGATAGGTATCGAGGCAGTCCTGCATCTGCGACAATTGCTCGAGGAGGAAATCGGATGCCTTGTTGGGTTGTCCTTCCTTGATGAGGAGCTCGGCTCGGATATAGATGACTTCCTGGTCATCTTGCTCGGAAATGGCGTCTATTATCTTGCGGGCTTCGTCGAGTTTACCGTAGAACATCCGCTGACGAGCCAGGAAGATTTGCGGGTCGACGCTGTCTGGATGCATTTCTATGGCAGCCTGAATGGCTCGATTTGCCTTGGCATCCTGCTTGCCAGTCATGTAGTATTCGGCAATATCTGTCAGTTCATCCGCCTCCATATAGGGCGTTTGCCCCTCCGAGATTGCCTTTTCATAGCGATGAAGCAACCTGAGAAAGTGTCGAGACTGATAGTATTTGTTACTGTCTTCCATTGCCTAAATCAATAAACGACTCTTGTTATGTTGAGCATTTAATGCTGTGAAGTTGACCTACTTCTTTGCCCAAGTATCTTTGAGACTTACAGTCTTGTTGAAGACGAGGTGCTCTGGAGTACTTTCTGTATCCACATTGAAGTAGCCGATTCGCTGGAATTGGAGGTAGCTGAGGGGCTTCATTGTGGCTGCGAACTCCTCGATATAGCAGTCCTTCAGGACAGTCAGGCAGTCTGGATTGATGATTTGCTTCATGGCTGTAACTGCGTCGCAATCCTGAGCTTCGCGAATGGCAGCCAGTTCATCTCTTGGGTTCTCCACCTTCCAAAGCCTGTCGTAGAGACGGACTTCGGCTTTTACGGCATGTTGGCAACTTACCCAATGAAGGGTTTTTCCCTTGATCTTGCGGTCTGCTCCAGGCATTCCACTACGAGTCTCAGGGTCGTATGTGCATTGGATTTCCGTGATGTTTCCATCGGCATCCTTGGTGCAACCAGTACACATTATTATATATGCATTCTTCAGGCGCACTTCCTTTCCTGGAGCCAGACGCATGAACTTCTTTTCCGCTTCTTCCTGGAAGTCTTCGCGCTCAATCCAAATCTCTCGGCTGAAGGTCACTTCGTGAGTTCCATCGGCCTCGTTCTCAGGATTGTTTATGGCAATGAGTTGCTCGGTTTGACCTTCCGGATAGTTTGTGATGACGACCTTGACGGGGTTGAGGACTGCGCTAACTCGAATGGCGCGACTGTTGAGGTCCTCGCGAACGGCACTTTCCAGAAGCGCAATTTCGTTGAGAGCATCGAAGGTGGTGTAGCCTATCTTCTTGATGAAGCCACGAATGCTTTCAGGACTATAGCCGCGACGACGGAAACCGCAAATGGTCGGCATTCTGGGGTCGTCCCATCCACTCACCAAACCTTCCTTGACGAGAGCCAGGAGATTGCGTTTGCTCATCAGGGTATAGCTGAGGTTCAGCTTGTTGAACTCCGTTTGACGAGGGCGATTGTCCTCAATGTTGTCAGTTTCTCCTTTGTACTCTTTCATCCAAGTCACAAAGAGGTCATAGAGGGGACGATGTTCCACAAACTCGAGCGTGCAAAGACTGTGAGTCACGCCTTCCAAGTAGTCGCTTTGTCCATGGGTAAAGTCGTACATGGGATAGGCGTTCCATTTGTTGCCAGTTCGGATGTGAGGAATGTTCATGACGCGATAGAGCAGGGGGTCTCTGAAGAGCATATTGGGGTGAGCCATATCGATTTTAGCGCGAAGCACAAGTGTTCCAGGAACGGCTTCACCACTATTCATGAAGCGGAAGAGCTTGAGGCTCTCCTCTTTTGGACGGTCGCGGAAAGGACTGTTGGTGCCTGCCTTCGTCGTAGTTCCCTTTTGTTGTGCAATCACTTCAGCGCTTTGCTCGTCGACATAAGCTCGCCCTTGCATGATGAGCCACTCGGCAAAATCCCAGAGTTCCTGAAAGTAGTCGCTCGCATAGTACACGTTATCCCATTGGAAGCCAAGCCATTGGATGTCGTGCTCTATGCTTTCGATGTATTCGGTATCTTCCTTGGTGGGGTTCGTATCGTCGAAGCGGAGGTTGCATTTGCCGCCATATTGCTGAGCGATACCAAAGTCGAGGGCAATCGCTTTAGCGTGTCCGATGTGGAGATAGCCGTTCGGTTCAGGCGGGAAGCGCGTCTGGATGCGTCCTCCATTCAGTCCTTCTGCCAAATCCTTCTCTACTTTCTGCTCTATGAAATTGAGGCTTTTCTTTTCCTCAACATTGCCAGTAACGTTCTCTGTCATACCAGTTTTGTTTATTTTTCTTTACTAAATTGCAAAGATAAGGTAAAATTATAAAATATCCTGCAAGCAGCAGAAAAAAAGTTCCTTATTGTTGGGGAATGATATCTGGAGTGGTTTTTCTCCACCTAAAATGTTGAGACGGAAAAGATGGCGTGGGATGATTCAAAACGTAACGTTTGACGATTGCAATCGTATAGTGTTACGTTTGCGATTGTATAGTGTTACGTTTGCGATTTAACTGTGCCACGTTTGAAAACACAAAAGCGCACCTCGAAAATCATCGAAGCACGCCTTTGTTTCTTTGACGAGAGAAAAGTACGCTATCTCAGTATCTTCTTGCCATTCACGATGTTGATTCCCTTGGTGGGTTTGCCAAGACGTTGACCTGAAAGGTTATAGATGCTTTCGTCGGAAATGGCGTTAATGTGCTTGATTCCAGTCGGATCATCGTAGAGATGAAGTGTCGCTTCTGCTTCGTCAGGAATGAAGAAGAAAGCTCTGAAACCGCCCATCTCTTCTCCAGAATCGAATGAAACAAGCGAACCTTCGGCAGTAAGTTTGCGTATTTCCATCGAGAAGATGTCCGAATTGATAAGGCTGAATGTCCCTCGGAAATGTGCTCCA
>JAGCXU010000114.1 GCA_017961145.1 Bacteroidaceae bacterium
CGACAGGACGAAGGACGACCTTACCCTGCAGGACATCACTCGCGCAGCTATCAACTTCCTCATGAAGAAGCAAAACGAGAAGGACGGCTTCTTCGTAATGATAGAAGGCGGCAAGATCGACTGGGCTTGCCACGCTAACGATCCCACCTTCATCAGTGAACTCATCGATATGGACAATGCCGTCAAGGTGGCATACGAGTTCTATCAGCAACATCCGGACGAGACGCTCATCGTCATCACTGCCGACCACGAAACAGGCGGACTGGTGCTCGGTCGTGGAGCCTACGAATTGAACCTCAAGGCAGTTGCCTCTCAGCGAATGAGCATGGTGAAGCTTGAGCGCGAACTCAAGGCCATGAAGGAGAAGATGGGCGACAAGTTCACTTGGGCTGAAGGCAAGAAATTCCTCACCGACAACTTCGGCTTCTGGGGCGACGTGAAGGTTAGCGACGATCAGGCAAGCCGTCTGGAGAAGGCCTTTAACGAGTTCATGGAAAAGAACGACCCGGGTCGTCTGTCCGGCACCGTGAAGCGCGTCATCTCTGAATGTGCCATGATCGGCTGGCAAAGCGGCGGTCACAGCAACGGTTACGTTCCTGCATTCGCAATCGGCGTAGGTGCAGAACAGTTCCACGGTCGCTTCGACAACACCGAAATCTGCAAGAAGATGGCCAAGGCTGCAGGTTGGGAAGTGAAATAAACAAAGGATAATATAAATAAGGTAAAGGACGTGAATCGAAAACTAATACTGTCCCTGCTACTCTTCCTCCCTCTCCTCGCTCTGGCAGAGGGAGGCAAGAGCCAGGTTCCGCTGGCAGACCCGTACATTCTGCTCGACGGAGACACTTACTATGCTTATGGCACAAACGATGCCAACGGCATCCGATGCTATACGAGCGACGACTTGCGCGTCTGGAAATACGAAGGTTTGGCCCTCAACAAAGCGAACACTACCGAGACGCAATGGTTTTGGGCGCCCGAGGTCTATCACATCGGCGACAAGTACATCATGTATTTCTCGGCCAACGAACACCTCTATGCCGCCACAGCCTCCTCTCCGAAAGGACCTTTCGTGCAGGTAGGAACCTATCAGATGAACAATCTCATCGGCAACGAGAAGTGCATCGACTCGCATGTCTTCATTGACGAGGACAGCACGGCATACATCTTCTTCGTTCGCTTCACCGACGGCAATTGCATCTGGCAAGCAAAACTGAGCGAAGATTTCATTACTCCCGTTGCAGGAACCTTGCGCAAATGCTTCGCCGTATCGCAGGATTGGGAGAACAAGATGGGTAGAGTCAACGAGGGACCAAACGTCATCAAGTACAACCGACGCTACTATCTTACCTATTCTGGCAACGATTATCGCAGCCAGGACTATGCTGTGGGATATGCTTACACAAACAACATCGCGACAGGAACTTGGACAAAATACGGTAGTAACCCCATCCTTCGACGTTGGGACGACCTTGTAGGCACAGGCCATCACTCGCTTTTCTACGACAAGGAAGGAGCACTTCGAATCGTCTTTCATGCTCACCACAGCACAGAAGAAGTGCAACCTCGACGGATGTATATCGGCACGATGCAGTTCCGAGCAGGCAACCTCGTCATGCTTAACGACCCTATCATCCGCCCCACGCTCTCTGCCACCGCTCCTTACAACCCTGAACTTATTACATCGAAATGGGGTTTTGAGAACGGCGGAGCGGTCACCGTAGATCTGAACAATGATGGTAACCAAGACATCGTGACCGGTGGGTTGACCATCGTTCAGAACTCCGCCACAAACGAAACAACTCATACACGCATTTCTTATATCGCACAATTCACTCCCTCTACCCACAAATGGACAAAGGTCTCGACAGTCCCTCCCTTTAAGGTAGCCGATACTCCGTCCTTCGTACCTTGCGACATCAACAATGACGGCAAGATGGACATCATTGCATTCGACCAGACAGGAAGCAATACAGAAGACAGTCACGAAGGCATCTTCATGGGTAAAGGCAATGGAACATTCTCCGAAGCAGAGTTTACGCTTCTCAACGTCGATGGAACTCCTGCCTCATTCGACATAAAAGCTCCTTGCAACGCAGAAATAATAGACATCGACAACGACTGCCGACTCGACATCATCCTTGCAGGTCACGAGGGCGACGCGAACTACAACGTCATCCTCCACAACCAATCGACTGATGCGACAAATCTCTGCTTTGTCGTTGAGCCATACGATCAAGAGTTCCTGCTCCGCGAAGCTATCATCAAACCAGCCGACTTCAACAACGACGGCTTGCAAGACTTCGCCATCTCTGCCATCGTAGATGGAAGGGAAGACCAGTTGCGCTTTACCGACGTCTTCCTCAACAACCCTAAACAAATCGGGCAATTCATCCGTCTGGGATTGGGTGAAAAAGGAGCCGACATAAAGCGCAAATCCAACGGAGCCCTGCAGGTTGCCGACTTCAACAACGATGGCTGGCTCGACATCATGCTTGCCGGCTTGGGCGAAGTCTCCTCAGGAGAATCAACAACTCGGCAGCGCATCTATATCAACCAACAAACCGAAGTTCCCAGTTTCAGCGCTCTAAGTAGCGATTTCCAGTCAGACATCTATACCATGTCTTCTGCCGCAAGCAATTCAGCAGGCGTTATTGACTGGAATGGAGACGGTTTCTATGACATCCTCATGGGTGGAATAAAGTCGAATCTCTATGGGGGAATGCTTTACCTCAACGATGGCAAAGGACGACTCAGACGCAATATTGCCATTCCTGGAGCCAAAGGAGCCTGCATCACTTTTCCAGATTACAATGGCGACGGACGCAAAGACTTTCTGCTCATCGGTGAGACAAAGGACAAGAACTACCTGACTACAGAACAGTTCGGCAACAATGCCATCCTCTGTTACAACCTTTTTCCCACTACCTCACGACCTGATGCTCCGCTCGCCCCAACAGCAAACATTCAAGATGGAACCGTGACGCTTGCATGGCAATCTGCAGAGACAGCGCATCCAGGCTTTACCTACGAAGTCTTCCTCAAAGACGAAGCAGGCAATCTCTTGAATAGTGTTCCATCCATCGTTGGTGGGACAAACGATGGTATTCGCAAGGTAAACTGTCTCGGACGCGTCGGTTGCATGACAGAATGGACATTCCGTCCCACAAAGGCAGGCACATATTCTTGGGGCGTTCAGGCAGTCGATGCTGCCTACACAGGCTCCGTCTTCACCGAAGGTCCGCAGTTTACCGTCACAGAAGAGGACATCGAAACAGGTCTTACTCCTGCCTTCTCCCACAAAGAAGAAACCATATACAACCTCGGTGGACAGCAAATTCCGAGACAACAAAGAGGAGTAAACATCATTAAAGGGCAAATAAAAACTTACAAAACCATAATGCAATGAAAAAAGTATTACTTTCCGCACTGGTGCTCATGGCATCGGCGCTCGTTGCCCAGGCACAAGGATTCAGAGTTTATCGCAGTGATGGGGCCGTTTATCAGTTTCGTTGGGTTGCAGACAGCATTGCCTTCTTTGAAGGCGAAGGTGACCCAGACTATCAG
>JAGCXU010000011.1 GCA_017961145.1 Bacteroidaceae bacterium
ATCTTTGAGCGGTTTAATGAAGACTTGAAGGAAACGCATATGTCAAGAAGGTATATTGTGGAAGGAACTTTCAGGAAATCGAAATTTCCACCATTTTCTGCCAAAGGCATATATACCGTGGAAGGAGATAATGGTTTAGAAATTATGGGGCCATCACAAAATATTAAGACTTCGAAACTAGAGTTGTTACACTATGAAGGTCCAGACAGCCTCACTTCCCAAGACAGTATTACGTTAATATCCCTTCTGCGAGATTTACTTCTGGCAAGCCCAGTTCATCGGAACCATAAGTATGATAATGGATATTATCCAGTATCACCATTTGTCTATTACGAAGAAACAAATCGATGGTATGATAAAAAGGCCTATGATATTGAATATGGATCGGACAATGGGGTATATCGCATTCAGCTTGTCAAGAAGAAAAACAGGTATTTATGGAGAGAACATGACAGAGAGCATTGGCTTGGAGACTATAAAGTCACAGCATATTTCGATCGTCGCACTTTGCGGATAACCCAGTTCAAGGGTGAAACTACTTGGGAGATTGCAGAGTATCCTTTCAATCTGGGGTCTAATTCTTGCAGACGCTTTCTTGTTGATTATGATAATATAGGAGGGAAGCCAGTCCTCAAGAGAATTAGTTACACTCTAACAAATGATAGTGGTAGAACCATAACAGGAACAGTACAAAGAATAACCGAATAAGATGAAACGCGCGCTACTTCTTCTCTGCCTCTTGTCTTGGGTGCTTTCCGCTTCCAGCCAAGAACTTTCCGATTCTGCATTTTGGGATGTGGAGATGGAGGACACTATCAGCGCAATGGCAATTAAGCCCATTAAAGAGCCGAAGGAGTTGCTGGATAGTATTATTGCTCGGCTCTTATACGACATGGAGCAAAAGCCCATAGCCAGAAAGTATCAAGTTGAAAATGCCTTTGTTGTGGGTTCTAAGCCATCATTTAAGGTCAAATATATTCTCTTAGCAGAATCAGGTATAAGAATGAAAATCATAACAGGTGAGAATTTCAGTTATGAAAGATTATCTGAAAATGCTAATGACACTTCCTTAATAAAAGAAGCGATACCAATCTATAGTAGTTTCTTCCCATCATACGTAAATTCTATTACTCATAACATAAACCTTTCAAAATCAACAAAGATTCCAAGGTCAACGGTTTTAAGAAAGTTGATACACCAGTATTATGATATGAAAGTATACAGCATTAGTGATGAATCGGGCAGAGGAGTATATCGAATTGATTATTCACCCAAGAGAAAGCGAATCACTTTGGAAAACCGGATTTATTATTATGAACTGTTTACTGGTACTGCATATTTTGACATGCACACACTGCAATTGACGCAGGAAAAGGGAAAAATGCTTTATGACATGCAGCCGTTTAAGCGTATGTTTGAAAAGCGAATTTATGCAGGAGATTCCTCCTTCTCTTATTCTTCTCCTACATCTCCGACTTGGACTCTTGTTCATTATCAGGTTGATTACGAGACAAACGCAAGTGCGCCAATTATCAATCAGATTAGATTTGAAAGGAATATTGGTGGCCATGTGACAAAAGGTACGGTTCAGAAAATACCCGAATAAGATGAAACGCTGGCTTCCCATATTCCTTCTGCTTGGGGCAGTTCAGGCCCTCGCTCAAGAGCCTTTGGACTCCGCTTTCTTGGATGCAGAGATAGAGGACTCCATCAGCGCAATGTCTATTAAGCCCATCAAGCGTCCGAAGAAGTTGCTGGATAGCATTATAGTACAGGTCATACTCGATTCTGAGCAGAAACCCCTTGTCTGCAAGTATCGGACAGCGTGTACCACAGGTCTGTATACTTCTAGTTCGACTACATCCAGTTGCATTCTTCATGCTATTGCTAACATACAGGTTAAATCAACGGGAAAAGGAGAGGAATTCCGATATGATGGGCCACGCCGTTTAACAAACCTCCACGACACAGCTTCAGTGTATTCCGCTTTGAAGTCATGCCTTGACGGGGATTATATGTTGGGACTGGTGCAGAAATGTGCAGATGAGACATCTGTATTTCAGAGCTTTAAATATCTGATGAGTCTGCATCACATAAAAGTGTACAGAATTAGCGATGAAAAGGGCAGAGGTGTATATCGTGTGGACTTCTCTCCAAGGAAAAACATTGGGTATGGCTATCATGGCTTTAAATATAATGGCACGGCATATTTCGACAGGAATTTCCATATTAAACAAATCGAAACAGACAAAATTGTACCCTCATCTTTTGACATTATGGGAAGGCAGGCCGAGACTCTCATCCACACAGCTTGCCAACACTATCGGATGGATTTCGAAGAAGTCGACGGCAAGCCTGTTGTCAAACAAATTGAAGGTACACAGTCTGTAGACAACCAATTGAGTGCAAAGTTCATAGTAAAAAGACTTCCCCGATAAGAAATGATTATTACAAAACATCTTAGCTGCAACATGATAAAACAAAAGTTTATGCTACGGTCTTCGCAGGCTCGCCCCCGATTTCCGTCAGTACAATCAAGCTTTTGGAATCGTCCTCAGCTATCGCATATAGGAAAGTTACAAAGAACCTCGATAAGGATTCTATAACATGAAGCGCCACCTCTCTTCACCTAAAAAGATGAAGTTCCTGAAGTTTTATTTCAAGAAGGTTCTTAGCGCTATTTGCAAGATGGGTGATGGGCTTTCGTACTTTTGGCCGCTTCTCGCCGTCGCTTCCGTTCTCGCGAATGTGAAAATCTACAAGATTATGTGGGACGACCCCGTAAAAACAGATACCTATTGCGGCATCTCGCTTTGGATTTTCCTTCTCTACATTATCGCGACCCTGTTCCTGCTGCATAGAGACAAGATCTGGCAGTTCTGTTTCGCGACTGCCATAGGGGTCTTCCTTTTCCTCTTCGAAGGCTTCATAGGTATTGCCCTGCAATCGGCTCCAACTCGCTTTGCTATGGAACATTCCGTTCCTGAAGGCTTGCCCCACTACAAGCCAAAGAAATACGAGGCAGATCTGTCAGAGGGCGTCGATTCGCTGAACGAGACGACCTATCTGCAGATTCGAAACAGCTTCCAAGGCGGCATATATGAGTATTCTTTCTACTACCCCAAACTTCCCGAAGGCATCATCTATCTGAAATGCTACGAAGTGACGGAAAACTTGCCGCTTTCTGAGGACCGCCTGGGATGGGCATCGTGTCAGCAAGTCAGCGGGACAGACCATTTCGCGTGTCTTGTGGACGGCAAGCAATTCACCATCTACGAAGGAGATTGGGGCAGTCATTATGCTGCCAGAATAGAGGTCTGGTTCAAAGACAAGAAGGGCAACGAGCGGAAGCTTCTCGAGAAAATCTATGCCGTAGAAGGCTGGACGCGCTGACTTGGGGACTTATCCTTCGAGGCTGAACCTAACCTTTGTGGCGCGATGAAGCGCGAAGATGAGCGCTGCTTCGATGAGGTAAGCGATGAGGTAGCTGTACCAAAGCATTTGTCGCATATAGGAAAATCACAAAGAGCCTCGATAAGGATTCTATAACATGAAGCCACCTCTCTTCACTAAAAAAAGATGAAGTCCCTGAAGAACTTCTTGAAGAACGTCGTCCCAAATATCTTTGAAGCATACAAAGATACTATGAATTAAGAAAGATAGTGGTAATGCTTTCTCTTTTCTAAATAAGAGAGGTCATTCTGATGGCGGTAGGCTTCCTGCTCGAAGCGGATGTGCTGGTAGGCTGTCATCCAGTCGCGATACTTCAGGAAAAGGACGAACCACTCGATGCCGTACCAGATGAAGAATGGCAGGTAGAGCAGCTCCCGTTGTTGGGCAGCGTGGATGAGTTCGTGGTTGAGTTCTGTCTTGTTGAGAGGTCTGATGGAAAAGATGAAACCAAACAGACAGATGGCCAGGAAGTCTTTGCCCAGCAGTATCTTCTTGACCAAGTAAACTTTATGCCGCTTGTTTCCCATCAGTTATGAGATGAATGAGAGGGTTTGTCTTGTTTTGTGTGCAAAGTTACGAATTCGCATGCAAAATACAAAAGAATGACCTAAGTTTTTCTCTTTCTTAATCGGCAAAACGGGACGAATGAAAACGTGACGTGTGAAGATTGCAAACTTGGCACGTGAAGTTGCCCAACGTGAAACGTGACGTTTGACTTTTAACCACGCCTCGTTTTGAGACGTAAAACAGGAAAGCCCTCCTGCTTGTTGCGGGAAGGCTTCCTTTATGTATGCGAGGTTGTTCTTATTCTGTTCCTGCAGCACCTAACTTTTTGGCCTGTTCTGGGTTGAGTGGCTTGTCCCAGAAGCGTATCTCGGCTGTTTCGATGGCTTTCTCCTCGCCGTCGTTATCGGCAAAGAAGAGGGCTCCCTTCGTCAGTTTCCAATGCAGATTATAGGCGTTGTTGTGCTCGCAGGAGCTTACCAGAGTGCCGTCAACGTAAAGGCTTGCCCTGTTTGGCGCCTCTACGACGAAGACGATACGATACCATTGGTTGTTGTTGATTTGGCCGTTGTAGAAGAGCGAGCCACCCAGTCCCACCTTGTTTTGGTTGAAGAAGAGGCTGCCGTCCTTCTTGTTGTTGAGGTCATTTTGCAGGAGCGGCACGTAGGTCGAGAGGTCGGCTCCCTTCACGTCCCAAAGGATGGTGTAGGTTCCTATCTCGCTCGTGCTGAGGTTGGCGTTCATGAGCAGGCTGGAGCCGAAGGGAACGAGGATTGCGCCATTGCCTTCTGCAGGGCCTTCTGTTATCATGGACGAAGAGATGGGGTCGGCATAGACATACACACCACCTGAGCCGTCTGTAGCATGTGTTGTACTCAGCAAAGTGGCTGTACCTGTGCCTGCCAGCAGATTATTGGGATTGTCAAACGTCCAAACGCCCAGGGCTTCAGGTATAGTGACCTCGACAGGCCCTGTGCTGGAATCGACCGAACCGAGTTTTGCAACCTGAGTGCTCGTCAGCATCTTGTCCCAGAAGCGCAGGTCGGCAATCTCCACCGTGTGCTCTTCGCCATCTTGGTCTGCGAAGAAGAGAGCACCAGTGCTCAGCTGCCAGTTCGTCTCGTTGGCAGACGTGCTTTGGCCGACAAGGATTCCGTCGATGTAGAGCTTCACCTTGTTGTCGCGGACGGCAAAGACTATGCGATGCCATCCTGTCGAGCTAATCATGCCGTGGTAGCCCAGTTCGGACGCATTCTTGCCGATAGTGCCATTATAGACAAAGAGGCTGCCATCCTTTGTGTTGGTCAGGTCGTTCTGGAAAAGAGATGTGTAACCGCTTGTCTGAGCCAGGTGGATGTCCATGCTCCAGGTGTAGGTGGAAAGGTTATTGGTGTTGATGTTTGTGTTCATCAAAAGGCTGGACCCTGCAGGCACAGTTGCGGCTTTGTCGCTCATCGACGGACCATCGACTGGGTTAATGTAAGCGAAGGAAGGTGCTTCGACTGGCTCAACATGGCCTGCCCTGTGAAGGGCTCCCTGAAGAGTGGCTGTGCCAATGCTTTCCAGCAAGTTGTCGGGATTGTCGAACGTCCACCAACCGATTGGTTCAGGCATGGGAGCATCGTCGGCAAGAGTGGTGAAAGTGGCGGAGAGAGGCACAGACTCGTTGTCCCAAGAGTCGTAGGCAGTTACCTCGGCTGTGTACTTCGTATCTGCAGCCAGGCCTTCGATGGTGTAGGAGAGCGTCTGAGGCATGTCTGTTGTGAGGTAGAACTGCGAGAAAACGAAGGCACTCTTGACTTCTGTCTCACCTTTCAGAATGCGAACCTTGTAGCGGAAGACGCATTCGTTGTCCGTTGCTTGCGGGAAAGTCACCTTCACGTCGTTTGAATAAACATCCAATGTCAACTTTGCGCTCTTGTAAAAGGCAGGAGCAGGCAGGCCGTTACGGAGGGGAACGTTGTTTGGATTGTCGTCGGCATCGCGGATATCTGCATATTCAAACATGCTGCCATCGAAGGGAGCTTTCAATACCCAACGATGTTCAGGGTCGATTTCCACATCGCGATAGGTGTCGTAGCGGCGTATTTCGATGTCGCCATTGGCTTGCTCCACGAGAATCATACCCTCGGTCACATAGGCATAACCTTCGGGATGAATGCCTGCATTTACAGCACCAGGATTGATTTCCGAGTATGTTGTGCTGGCAGTATTGATAACGGTGTAGTAGTTGTTTCGCGAGCTGTTGGGGTTTGCGCCCTGATGGATGCTGCGAGGGTCGCCAAGAGGATAGTGGCTGTGCCCACAGAAGGCGACGACTTGCGGGTATTCGTTCAGGACAGGGTTCAGCACCTTCATTGCCCAGGCGGCACCCTCGATTTCGCCCCAAGAACTATAGCATGTCCAACGTGGAGCGACATGAGTGAAGACGAAAATGGGCTTGCCGGGAGCTTCCTCAGCAGCTCTCTTCAGATAACGCTTCAGGGTAGTCACTACCGTGCTTGGGTAAGAGGCCGTGCCGTTGTTGACATTGTCGTCGTTATTGGCACTGCCGCGTTGGCTGATGGTAATAAAGGGGTAGCCCTTGATGAGGACATACTGGTCGAGCGGATAGCTGCGGTTTCCGTTGAATGCTTTCAGTCCGTTCCTGTAGTTGCTCTGTCCGTTGCTGTCATAGTTGTCGTGGTTGCCCATCATGAAGAGGAAGTTTTCCACAGGATTGAGGATATTGCTGTTGCTACCAAAGAATTGCACGAACTCCTGATACTGGTCTGTCCTGCCGTTGTCTGTGAGGTCGCCCACGACAGCCATTGCGTCGAGCTTTCCATATCCTGTCAAGTGCTTAAGTGCTTGCGGAATCTTCACTTTGTAGCCTGCACCAGAATTGTTGCCGACATGCACATCGGAGATGACTGCAAAGACCAGACGAGACTCTTGCTTGACGGTGATGAGCAACGGACGGAAGTCTTTGCTGCGAACTGTAAGGATTGTGCTACGGGCTTCTTCTGAGGAGTTTTCGCTGACGGTCAACGTGAGTGTTCCTTCAGCAAAAGATGCTTGGCACCAATCTGCTTCGCAAGTGACTGTCGCGTTTTGGTTCGTCTCGACGGGAATGGCGTGAGTTCCTGCTGCAAAAGGCAGGGTGATGACGCCGTCCTGAATCTTGTCGGAAGTGAATGTGGCGGCTCCAGGAGTTGCCAGAGAAGTGACAACATAGTTCTGCGCCCAAGTCAGAGGCATCCACAAAACTGCAGAGAGAAAAAGGAGAATATGTCTTTTCATTGTCTTCATCTTTAATATTATGGAATAAGGACCTTAACGGATTTCTGCGGCATCTTGACGAGATAGACACCTGTTGGCAGCGAAACGGTTCGAGGCATCTCTTCGCCTGAGAGGCTGAACAACTGCCAGTCTGTGCTTCCGCTTACGGAGATGCGTTTGTTCTTTACGCTGATAACAATAGGACGGCTTGCCTTTGTTGAGCTGATGCCTGTCTCAATTTCAACGGGGAAGAATTTCCAACCGACGATGGATGTGCTTTCGTCAGTTTCCGGATAAGCAAGTGCTTCGCCATCTCGGTCAGCAAAAGCAAGACAACGGTTCACGCCATCGTCCTCCGTTCCCTCGAGTTTGAAAGCATAATTGCCAAGAGGAGTGATGGTGAAGCCTTGTGCGTGAGAGGAAAGGTTAAACCCCGTCAGATTGAGGTTGCCGATGTTGTTGGAGGTGTTGCCAATCTGAGAGCCTGTGGCGCGATTGGTGATGATGACTTTTCCGTCTTCTCCTGCTGTCAGTTTCCATTGCGAGTGGTGGTTTTCGGTCTCTGTCGGGAGCAAGGGGATAAAGATTCTGAGTGCGTCGTCCTGGTCTTCGTCACTCTCTTCTCCAGCGTTGAGGTCCGTCATCGCATAGCTGTCCATACCTGAGGAGGCGTTGCAAATGCGATACCAGCAAGTGGTTTCCTCGTCGCTCAACTGCAATTCCGAGTCGAACTCCTGAGCGGCCAGCGAGAGTGATGCCAGCATAGCGATGCCCGTAAAAACCCGTCGAAGAGTTTTGTAAATCATAGTTGTTAGTTTTATAAATTAAAGAATTCCGATGCAAAGTTAAGCATTTTCCCTCTTTTGACAAAGGATAATGAGGAAAAACAAATGTCAGGCCTGAAAATGACCCACGCCATGATTGCAAACGTAACGTGTTATGTTTGCGATTTTAACGTGTTATGTTTGCGATTTTAACGTGTTACGTTTGCGATTTTAACGTGTTACGTTTGCGATTTACCTTAGGCATGTTTTCCTATTGGCAAGCCTATGTCTCCCTATACTCCTTTGGAGACATGCCTGCATAGGTCTTGAAATAGCGCGAGAAGGTGGTTTGTTCCGTGAAGCCTAACTGGTTGCTGATTTGCTGAATAGTGAGGTTGGACTGATGGCGAAGCATGAACTTTGCCTGGATGATGACGTAATTCGCTATCCATTCCCCAACGCCAATGCCCGTAGCATCACGGATAACTGTGCCGAAGTACTTGGGCGTGAGGTTCTGCAACTTGGCATAGAAACGCACTTCGCGGCTTTCGCGATAATGCTTTACGACATCCTCGTGGAAACGACTGAGCAGTTGCTGGACGGCAGTCTCTTTGTGAATCATCTCCTTCCCGTTTTCCCGCAGACAGTTTCTCACGATTCGAGCCGTGATGTCCATCTGCATAATCAACATCTCGTCGCGTTCAGGATGATCCAGTTGACTAAGGTTTTTCAACATCTTGAAACAAGTCAGCATCGTCTCGAACTGGCTTTTTGTCATGTGGAAGGACGAGTTGAGGTGGAACTCGAAGAGATAGTGTTTGGGATGGAGTTGATTTAGAATCTTCAAGAAGCGAGGCGAAATGACAAGAAGCGTACAGAGATAGTCGTCGCTAGATTCGTAAGCAGTCAGGATATGACCAGGATAGACGACAGCATGATCGTACGCAAGATACTTTATAGGCTGCATGTCATAATCGGCTCGCACCCAGCCTCGCTGATTCAAGGCTATGACAAGATTGGGAGAGACATAAGGTTCATCATAAGTAGGCATGGTTGTCACGTTTTCCAAGACAGCCAGCCCACGTTCATCCAACCATTTGTTTATCGTCTCTAAAGGGTGTTTTTCTTTTTTCATAATGGTATTATTTAGATAGTTTCCAGATAAGGTCGTTAGCTTTGCGAAGCAATCCGATGGCATCCGTATCGTCCTTGTAGACGTTAGGTGCGAAGTATCGGAGCATTTCATCAAGGTCTTTTGCTCCCTTCAGGTTGAGGGAAGGACGGAGCAGACGCGCTTTCTCGTATGCCTGAATGCCTTCTACAAGACGCTCAAAGCGAATGCTGCTGCCACCTGGATAGGCGAGATAGCAGTCGCCTGAGTACCAACTTTGGGAGCGATAACGGCTGTCTTGATTGGGTTGCTCAGGCCAACTGTTGTAAGCCCACCTGAGATAACCGTCGTAGCCACAAGCCAAGGCGTGCCAACCAAGGTATGCCGACTCTGCAGGAGGCGAGAAGGTGAAGGTGTTGGGACGGTCAGGACTGCAGCAAGTATAGAAGGTAATCTTCTGTCCCTTGGCTGTGCGACGAGCCAAAGCCTCCTTGTTGAGAAGGTTGTATTGGAAGCCAACGCTGATATCATCTACACGATCGGCTGCCTCGCTATCAACACTATAATTCGCTGCTCCCTCAATCTTGAACTCAGGGTCGGCATCTTGAATGGTCTGCCAAGCCGCTTCCATCTGATCCTTAGGACGTTCGTCCATCGCAATGAAGGTGCGGCTGAACCATCCCTTTTGTCGAAGATGACGGCTGAAGTCCTTTAAGAAAGGTACGATAAAATCGTGGTATTTTGCTTCGCCAGGCTTGCAGGCAAGTTCCTTCACACTGTTCGTGGCACAATCATAATAGTCGAAACGATAGTGCCAAGGCACGAGGGTGTAGCAGTCGATTTGTTCCGTGATGCCACACGACATCATGAACTCCACCCACTTGTCGAAGACGGTGTAGTCGTACTTCCAACTTCCGTCGAGCTGTTTCATCTTGGCAATCATGCTCTCGAAGGGGTCGAAGGTTTGTCCGTTCCAAGGTCGGCTGATGATGGAACAGGTGATGACCTTCTGTCCTGCGGCAGCAAGCATTTGCATTGTAGGCCGCATCAGGTCGAAGTGCTGCTGACTCCAAAGTGGAACATCATAGTATCGAGCCACAGAGTAGGGGTTTTGCCAAAGGTCGAGATGAAAGCTCCATTCGCTTGGCTCAGGCAATACGCGATCGGCTACTTGCAGTTGCAGCGGCAAAGACAGCTTCTTGCCATCGCAGTTTACAGTCAGGGTTCCTTGATAAGTGCCGTGTTTTGCTTCGGCAGGTACGTGGATATCGAGCCAAATGGGACGTGTGGTGTTGGCTTCCACTTTCAACGTCTCAACAGGGTCGAGGCGGTCTGCCATAAGGAAAGAGTCTTTGCGGTTCTTGAAGTAGTCCGTCAGGACATAGCGCACGAAGTACTTCTTCACGGCTGATGCGGGGATGATGCTCTTGCCGTTTTTGAGGTCGCTGATAGTGATGGAAACGTTCTTCAGTTCTTTCGGCGTAGCAAGGACGGCTTGTGCTGAAACTCGCTCTCCTCGCCAAGCCCGAAGCAAGGGCGACTTCTTTGTCGTCTCTGGGACTTCGGAACGTGAATAGCGAACGTCGATACTGCCCCAACCAAGTGTCGGTTGCTTCACTTGTTGCCACGTTTCTTGCGTTCCCTGCTTTGGGTCGGGCAACTCTGTGTCGTTGATTTGAGCGCAGACAGAGAGGCAACAAAATGCGATGAAATGGGCTAAAATAAGGCGTTTCATGGTTTGTAGGTTATAGTAGTTTTTGTTTTATTAGTTCGTTGGCTATGGTGCAGAGTTCGTCGTACCATGCTTTGCCGAAACGGCGGATGAGTGGTTCGCGCAGGAACTCGTAGAGGCGGATACCGCGTTCTGTGCCGAGGCGGATGGCTTCGTGGCAGATGTTCCAACGGTGGTAGTTCAGTCCTGTCAGCGGTCCCAACTTCTTTTCGCGAATGGGGTAGAGGTGACAGCTGATGGGCTTTTGCCTGAGGAGGCAGCCTTGTGGTCCTCTGAAAGCGCAGTTGCCGCCTTGGACGATGCTCGTCACGAGTTCTCCTTCGGGGTCAGGATAAGCAACGCCTTGCTTGTCGATGACTGCCTGAGCACTTGCCGAGAACTGTGGCCAAAGGTTGTCGAGCTGTTGCTCTATGTCTGCTATCTCGTCCATCGTGACGGGTGCTCCCGCGTCTCCTTCCTCGCAACAACGTCCGTGGCAGCTTTCGATGTCGCAACAGAAGTATTCTGTCAGGATATCGGAGTGCAGGATGACGTCGCCCACCTCGATGAGGTTACCAAACGATTGGCTGTTGCCCATGCTCGATAAGGTATTCGTTGCACTTGATGAAATGCCCGTTTCCCATAAAGCCTCGCATAGCACTAAGGGGACTTGGGTGAGCACTCATTAGGACGAGGTGGCGGCTTCGGTCGATGAGGGCAGCCTTCTTGCCTGCCGGAGCACCCCAAAGCATGAAGACAAGGTTGTCGCGACCCCTGTTGAGGGCAGCGATGGCAGCATCTGTAAAGGTTTCCCAACCCTTTCCACTATGGCTGAAAGCCTGATGCTGACGAACTGAAAGACAGGTGTTCAAGAGGAAGACACCTTGCTTTGCCCATCTTGTCAGGTTGCCGCTCTGAGGGATGGGTGCCCCCGTCTCGGCCTTTATCTCCTTGAAGATGTTTTGAAGTGAGGGCGGGAACTGTATGCCGTCGTTCACGCTGAAGCAGAGTCCGTGCGCTTGTCCCGGGCCGTGATAGGGGTCTTGTCCGAGAATGACGACGCGAACCTGGTTGAATGGCGTCGTGTCAAACGCGTTGAAGATGAGCCGACCGGGAGGATAGCAAGTTCCATTTGCGTATTCCTGTCGCACGAATTGCGTCAGTTCCGCGAAGTAGGGCTTGCTGAATTCTTCGGCAAGTTGCTGCTTCCAGGAAGGCTCTATCTTAACGTCCATTATTTAATCAGGCACTTTCCTGTCATTTCCTTCGGTTGCTCGAGTCCCATGATGTGCAGGATGCTGGGAGCCACATCGGCCAACACGCCATTCTCTACAGTGACGTCCTTGCGGTCGGTGATGTAGATGAAGGGCACGGGATTGAGTGAGTGAGCGGTGTTCGGAGTACCGTCCGAGTTGATGGCATTATCGGCGTTGCCGTGGTCGGCGATGATGATAGCCTCGTAGCCTGTTGCCTTTGCAGCCTCGATGACCTCGCCGACGCACTTGTCGACGGCCTTCACAGCTGCTTCGATGGCTTCGTAAACACCCGTGTGTCCCACCATGTCGCCGTTTGCGAAGTTGACCACGATGAAGTCGTACTTGTCGAGTTTGATGGCTTCCACCAGCTTGTCCTTCACTTCGTAGGCGCTCATCTCGGGCTTGAGGTCGTAGGTCGCAACCTTCGGACTTGCCACGAGGATGCGCTCTTCGCCTTTGTAGGGAGCCTCTCTGCCGCCGTTGAAGAAGAAAGTAACGTGCGCGTACTTCTCCGTTTCGGCTGTGTGGAGCTGCTTCAAGCCCTTGCTGCTGATGTATTCGCCGAGGGTGTTCTCGACGTTCTCCTTCGGGAAGAGGATATGCACGCCTGTGAAGCTGGCGTCGTACGGCGTCATGCAGTAGTACTGCAGGCCGGGGATGGTCTTCATGCCCTGCTCAATCATGTCCTGCTGAGTCAAGACGATGGTGAGTTCCTTGGCGCGGTCGTTGCGGTAGTTGAAGAAGATGACGACGTCGCCTTCCTTGATGGTGCCATCGATGTTGCAGTTGTTGATGGGCTTGATGAACTCGTCGGTAACGCCTTCGTCGTAACTCTCCTGCATGGCCTCGATGAGGTCCTTAGCCTGCTTGCCTTCGCCGCTGATGAGCAGGTCGTAGGCAATCTTCACACGTTCCCAGCGCTTGTCGCGGTCCATCGCATAGAAGCGACCGATGATGCTTGCTATCACAGCGTTGCCTGCCTCGTCGCACTTGTCGATGAGTTGCTGAATGAAGCCGATGCCGCTCTTCGGGTCGGTGTCGCGACCGTCCATGAAGCAGTGGACGAAGGTCTGCTTTACGCCGTATTCCTTACCAATCTCGACGAGCTTGAAGAGGTGGTCGAGGCTGGAGTGTACGCCGCCGTTCGAGGTCAGACCCATCAGGTGGACGTTCTTTCCGTTAGCCTTAGCGTACTCGTAAGCGCTGACGATTTCGGGGTTCTTGAGGATGCTACCGTCGGTACAAGCGCGGTTGATTTTTACCAAGTCCTGATAGACGATGCGACCTGCACCGATGTTGAGGTGACCGACCTCCGAGTTACCCATCTGTCCGTCGGGCAGACCGACGTTCTCACCGCTTGCCAAGAGTTGGCTGTGAGGATAGGTAGCGTTAATCTTGTCGAGGTTTGGAGTCGGTGTGTTGAAGATGACGTCTCCCTTGCCATGAGCACCAATGCCCCAGCCGTCGAGAATCATCAAAAGAGCTTTCTTTGCCATAATATCATTTATTTTAGTCGTTTTGTTGTCTAGTCGTTTAGTCGTTTGGGGGAAGTTACCGATGATCTCAGGCCATGTTTTCTGTACCTAAACGACCAAACGACTAATATCCCTAACGACTAATGCGGGTGCAAAGATAC
>JAGCXU010000115.1 GCA_017961145.1 Bacteroidaceae bacterium
AGTGCCCCTTCTGTCGATATTCCATTCTGGATGTTGCTTGATGAGCTGTCCCTCGAGCTTGAACTGAATGATGGAAATGGCCTTATGCATCTGGGCAATAAGACGAATTCGCTTCTCGTCGGCCTCTCCTTCTTCTAGCTTTCCGAGAGGTTGGAACTGCAGACAGGGATCGTCGGCATAGGTTTCCATTGCAAATGTGGCAAGCGGAAGGAGGTTGATTCCATAGCCTTCTTCGAGAGTTGCCATGTTTGCAAAACGTAATGAAAGACGTAAAACAATGGCAATACAAGCGTCACAACCAGCTGCGGCACCCATCCAAAGCGCATCATGATTGCCCCATTGAAGGTCGAAATTCTCGCGAGTCAACAGATAATCCATAATGATGTGGGCTCCAGGACCACGATCAAAGATGTCACCGAGAATGTGAAGTTGGTCGATGCTCAATTTGTGGATGACATTGCAAATAGCGACAATGAAGTTGCGAGCCTGTCCTATCTGTACGATTGTCTCAACGATTCTCTGCACATAAACATCCTTGTCTTCGTCGTTAGGACTTTCATGAAGGAGCTCTTCGATGATGTATGCGAACTGTTTTGGCAGGGCTTTGCGGACCTTGCTTCGAGTGTACTTGCTGCTTACAGACTGGCAAACCTGGATGAGTTGCAGCAGAGTTCTGGCATAGAAACCAGAGAGATCTTCTTCCGACCCTTCCTCTATCATCTCGAGACGCTTTTCAGGATAATAGATGAGGGTGCAAAGGTCGCGCATTTCCTGCTTTGGAAGCGAGTCTTCAAACAAGTCGTAAACCTTTCTCTTGATGTTTCCGCTGGCATTTCTGAGGATATGGAGGAAGGCTTCATGCTCGCCATGAATGTCGGCAACGAAGTGTTCTGTACCTTTCGGCAAACTGAGAATTGCCTCGAGGTTAATGATTTCCGTGCTTGCACTCTCGCTATTGGGAAAGGTTTGGGCGAGGAGTTGCAGCAAACGCATATCGGTATTGTTCGTCATGTCCTATTCAATACTTTCGCTCCTTCAAGCCAGAACATTCCAGAACATTGATGATGAAGTCGCCAAGCTTCTCGCATTCCGAAATGATATCCATGTAGAAGACGCCTATCTGATAGTCGTAAAGCTTGTTGTTTACGTCGATGATATTCTGGTATTTGAGTTGGTCGCGATAGTTGTTTATCTCGTTCTCCGTGTTATAGTTCTTGTTGAGATCGATGTGTCGATTTTCACCTAAATTGACTGCGACCTGCATTTCGGCGAGAGCTTCGCCTACAAGTCCCATCATATTATGTATGTGCTGATATTGCATTTCTGTGAAATCCTCGTTGGCATGCTGGCGTTTGTTTTTCATGGTGCGAGCCATGTTGAAGCATGAGTCGCCTATACTTTCCAGTTCCGAGCAGACTCGCATCATCCTTTGGATGTCCATTTTCGATTCCACGCTAAGCCGTCCTTCGCTTACTTCCGTCAGATAATCGGCAATCTCTATCTCCATTCTGTCCGTTATGCTTTCGTATTTCTCGATCCGCGAATAGAGTTTGTTGAACTCTTCGCCTTTTGTGGTATTCAAGAGGTCTTGAACCATTCCGTACATTCTCAGCAAACGAGTAATGAAGACATTAACCTCTTTCTTCGCTTCGAGGATAGAAAGTTCGGCCGTTGAAAGCAGGCCTCCACCAATATACTTGAGTTTCATCTCATCATCCTCGTGTTCTCCTTCCTTTTGAGGCACAAGAAGACATACAATCTTCTCTAAGGGCTTGATGAACCAAATGAGGATGAGTACGTTACAAACATTGAAAGATGTGTGGAAGGCAGCAAGGGCAGCATTGAGTGTCACCATATCTTGTTGCTCAGCATTTGGGTCGCAACCTACCAAACTACAAACAAATCCTACAAAGTACTTGTAGATGCAGAGCACCCAAATCACGCCGAAAAGGTTGAAAATGAGGTGAGCGCGAGCAGCTCTTTGTGCCTGAACGCTTGCACTCATCGCGACAACATTACTCGTTATGGTTGTTCCGATGTTCTCTCCCATGACCAAAGCAATGCCCATATCTATGGGAAGTGCACCAGTAGAACACAGTGTCATCGTTATTGCCATGATGGCTGCAGAGCTTTGAACTGCGCAAGTCAGCAGTCCGCCAATAAAGAGAAAGAGGAAGTAGCTGCCGTATCCCCATCCGGAAAGGCCGGAAAGGAAGTTCAGCAGTCGTTCATTATGGCCCAAATCCATCTCGATGGCATTCGTTTTCAAAGTGCTGAGTCCCAAGAGCATCAGTGCTAAACCCATCAGGAATTCACCTGTATTGATGCTTCGTTTTGTGTAGATGAGGGCGATTGCGATAATGATGGCGCTGTAAACGACGAGTCGCATGTCGAAAGATCCCAGCACCATAATCCAGGCGGTTGCTGTCGTACCTATGTTCGCACCCATTATCACGCTGATAGCTTGCGAGAGTGTGAGCAATCCGGCACTGACGAAGCTGACTGTCATGACAGTTGTTGCAGTCGAGGACTGGATGGAGGTTGTGATGAAAGCACCAGTCAGAAGGCCGGTAAAGCGGTTTGTTGTCATTGTTCCCAAGACATGGGAGAGCTTGCTGCCTGCCATTTTCTGCAGTCCTTCGCTCATCACTTTCATGCCATACATCAGGAGAGCTACGCAGCCAATCAGTATCAAGAATTCCATATTGAGGTGTTTTTGTTGCTATTTGTCTGTTTCGTTTTGTATGCGAAGAGTAAGGGAGATGAAGTCTTCGACGCTGAGTTGTTCAGGTCGCAATGTCATAATCGGGTCGGCAAGGAGTGTCGAGAAGTCTGGTTTGACCTCGCTTTCGTTCTCTATTTGCGAGAGAAGTGGCCGAATATTGTTGCGAAGGGTCTTGCGTCTTTGGTTGAATGTTGTCTTGACCAGCCTTTTGAAGAGCCTTTCGTCGCAGCCCAACTCGGTTGTTTTGTTGCGAGTAAGCCGGATGACTGCGCTTCGAACTTTTGGAGGAGGATTGAAGACAAAGGGTTCTACAGTGAAGAGATATTCCACATCATACCAGGCTTGGACGAGGACACTCAGTATGCCATAAGTCTTGTTGCCAGGTTTTGCAGCCATTCTTTCCGCAACTTCTTTCTGAATCATGCCTGTGCAACAGGGAATCAAGTCCTTGAAGTCGAGCATCTTGAAGAAGATTTGGCTGGAGATGTTGTAGGGATAGTTGCCTGTCAAGACAAATGGTGAGCCCTGGAAAGTCCTGTCGAGATGCATCTTCAGGAAGTCGTCTTCGATGATGTTCTCTTCGAGGTCTGGATAGGTTTTGCGGAGATATTCCACGCTTTCGTAGTCAATCTCGACAACTTTGACCAGTCGCGACTTCTGAACAAGGAATTGAGTCATCACCCCCATACCTGGTCCGACTTCCAAGATGGGCAGTTCTGGGCAGGCATCGACTGTGTCGGCAATGCGGGAAGCAATGCTCAAATCGGTCAAAAAGTGCTGTCCGAGGAACTTTTTTGGCTTTACAGTTCTCATTCTCCTTAATTCTTCGTACTTTTGCACTGCAAAGATAAGAAAAAAAGTTCATTTAAGTCGTGCAAAGGGTAAGAAAGTTTCTCAAAATCGGTGTGCCTTTAGTTTTAGCAGCAGGCATATTGTGGTGGATGTATCGTGGCATTCGATGGGAAGAGCTTGTGGATGCCCTTTCGCATAAGATGTCGTGGACTTGGATGCTTCTCAGCTTGCCATTCGGCATTCTGGCGCAGGTTTTGCGAGCTATCAGATGGCGTCAGGTTCTGGCTCCAGCCGGTGAAAAACCGCGACTTTCCACTTGCATTCATGCCGTTTTCCTCAGTTATGCCAGCAGTCTTGTAGTGCCAAGAGTGGGCGAAGTGCTGAGGTGTGGAGTTTTACGGCGTTATGAGGGAACGAATTTCACTTGTCTGGTGGGAACGGTTGTGACGGAGAGAATTATCGACACATTACTTATATTGGTGCTTTCCCTTCTGACTTTCCTGACGCAGATACCTGTTTTCCTGGACTTTTTCCAGCAGACAGGCGTTTCGATGAGTGGTTTGCTTGGACAATTCTCTTTGACAGGTTGGATTGTGACGGCAGTTTGCGGACTTCTGGCTCTGGTCTGCATCGTCTTGGTTTCCAGGCGTTTCCGCATCCTTTCGCGAACGACATCTGTGCTTTCGGACTTGAAGAACGGCTTGCTTTCCGTTAGAGAAGTGGAGAATCCGCTGCTCTTCATCCTCTATTCGATAGGCATCTGGGTGAGCTATTTCCTGCATTTCTACCTGACTTTCTTCTGTTTCGACTTTACTGCAGGACTTGGTCTTTTAGCTGCTCTCGTGGCTTTCGTGGTAGGAACCTTTGCCGTGCTGGTTCCCACACCTAATGGTGCAGGCTCTTGGCACTTTGCCGTGAAGACAGTTCTTGTGCTTTATGGTGTGGGACAGACAGAGGCGGCCCTGTTTGTCCTCATTGTTCATACCCTCCAAACCCTGCTTGTAGCCCTGCTTGGAGTGTGGTCTTCCGTCGCCCTTGCCTTGAGGAAAAGCAGGACATGCTAGGGAGCATTCGAAAACGACTAGTGTGACGATTGCAATCGTATAGTGTGACGATTGCATTTGTATAGTGTTATGATTGCAATCGTATAGTGCGACGATTGGGAACGTAACTGGTGTCGTTTTGAATCGTAACTGCCTTTTTTTTACAAAAATCTTGTGTATGTTACAAAGAATCGCTAACTTTGCCTGCCGATATTATATATAATAAGGAATAAATTAACCAATTATTATACAAAAATGAAAGAGTTTTTTAAGTACGTTCTGGCCACGATTGTAGGTATCATCCTGGCCAGCATCATCTTCACAGTCATTATGATTGTCTCCGTAGCAGGTATGGTTGCCAGCGAAGGAGCTACCAGTTCTGTCCCTAAGAACGCAGTTCTCCGCATCAAGCTGCAGGGAGAAATCGTCGACAGAGCAGGCGAAGGCAGTCCGATGGACTTCCTCAGTCAGGGAGAACAGACTTCGATCGGCCTCGATCAGGCACTCGACGCGCTCAAGAAAGCCGCCAAGAACGACCGTGTGAAGGGCATCTACCTCGAAGCAGGCTCGTTCGGTGCCTATCCTGCCGACCTGCAGGAATTGCGCAGAGCACTCGTCGAATTCAAGGAAAGCGGCAAGTGGATTGTGGCTTATGGCGATGACTATTCTCGCGGAGCCTACTATCTTTGCTCCGTCGCAGACGAGGTCTTCCTCAATCCTATAGGGTCAATCGACTGGAGCGGAATGGCGAGCCAGCCCGTCTTCTACACCGGTCTGATGAAGAAGGTTGGCGTAAAGATGCAAGTCTTCAAGGTCGGCACATACAAGAGCGCTGTCGAACCCTTCATTAATACCGAGATGAGCGAGGCAAACAGAGAGCAGACATTGAGTTATCTGAACAGCATCTGGAACGGAATGCAAAAGGATGTAGCCGCAAGCCGCAAGCTCGATGTGGAAACCCTCAACAATTTGGCCGACACCACAACCGTTTTTTGCGAGGCAAATGTCTTTGTCGAGAACAAACTCGCAGACAAGCTCGCTTACCTGAGCGACGTGAAAGAAGCCCTGAAGCAGCGTCTCGAACTTGGTGACGACGATGAAATCTCCTTCACTTCTCTCGCAGATGTTGCTGCCGCAGACAACCTCGGAAAGAAGGTCGACGAAGAGGTTGCAGTCTATTATGCTTATGGAGAAATCAACGACAGCAAGGGTTATGGTTTCAGCCAACAACATAATATCACCACGAAAGAAACGCTGATAGACCTCCAGAAACTGCGCAAGGATAAGGATGTGAAAGCCGTCGTAATCCGCGTCAACAGCCCTGGCGGTTCCGCTTATGCAAGCGAACAGATCTGGCACGAAATCCAACTCTTGCGAGCAGAAAAGCCTGTTGTCATCAGTATGGGTGGTTTGGCAGCAAGCGGAGGCTATTATATCAGTTGCGGAGCCAACCAAATCTTTGCCGAACCTATGACCTTGACTGGCAGCATAGGCATCTTCGGCATGATTCCTGACGCAAGTGAATTGCTCACACAAAAGCTCGGCCTCAGCTACGACGTAGTAAAGACCAACGCGATGAGCGACTTCGGAGCTAAAGGAAGACCCTTCAATGCAGCCGAATCAGCCAAGCTGCAGAACTACATCAACCACGGCTACGACCTCTTTACGGGCAGAGTTGCCGGAGGTCGTGGAATGGCCCAAGACAGCGTGAAGGCTATTGCAGAAGGTCGTGTCTGGACAGGTGAACAGGCTCTGAAGATAGGTCTTGTCGATAAGTTGGGCAACCTCGACGATGCCGTTGAAGCGGCAGCTAAGCTGGCAGAACTGGAGGACTATACTGTCGGAAGCTACCCCAGTCCAGAACCTTGGTATGTTTCTTTGGTCAGCAAGGGCACTAACGACTATCTGGAAAGCAAGATGCGGGCAGCTCTCGGCGAGTATTATCCTGCCTTTGCCCTTGTTCGTCGCATCGGAAAGATGGATCCCATTCAGGCTCGAATGCCGTTTGATCCGAACATTAAATAAGCGTCTCGGCTAAGCGATGGAAAGTGATATGACACAGATAAGCAGATGGCTGAAGCCGCTCAGCTGGCTTTATGGGCTGGGAGTGGACATCAGGAACGCCCTCTTCGACATGGGTGTGCTGCCTTCTGTGTCGTATGACATTCCAATAATCAATGTCGGAAACATTACTGTTGGTGGCACAGGTAAGACACCAACAGTGGAATATCTCATCCGACTTCTTGCCGGCCAATATCGGGTGGCTGTGCTCAGCAGAGGTTACAAGCGCAAGACAAAGGGCTATATCCTTTCCACAATGTCTTCCACAATAGAGGAGATTGGTGATGAACCCTGGCAAGTGAAGCAGAAATTCCCAAATGTCTATGTGGCTGTCGACTGCAATAGAAGGCGAGGAATAGAGCGTCTTCTCGCCGATGAGGCTACTAAAGATGTGGAAGTCATTCTTCTCGATGATGCCTATCAGCATCGATATGTGAAAGCAGGACACAACATCTTGCTTGTCGACTATCATCGCATCATTTCTGATGACTGCCTTCTTCCTGCTGGAAGACTGCGCGAAAGAGCTTCCGCAAGCAATCGAGCCTCAACTGTTATCGTGACGAAATGCCCTCAACACATCAATGCAATGGGCTTTCGTGTCATTCTTTCGTCGTTGAACATCAGGCCTTATCAGCAACTCTTCTTCAGTACCTTCACCTATGAAACGATGCATCAGCTTTGGGGTGAAGGCACGCTTGAACCAGATACGCTGAGGAAAGACAACACCCATGTTCTCCTTTTGACAGGAATAGGCAACCCTCGTCAGATGGAACAGGATGTCAGAAGGTTCGTCCAACACATCTCTCCGCTCACTTTTCCAGACCATCATTACTATACAAAAAACGATGCAGAAGCCATCAACAATGCCTTTCACGAACTGCCGCAACCGCATATCATCATCACGACGGAGAAGGATGCGGCACGACTTCTGCACTTGCAGGGACTGACGGAAGAAGTGAAGCGAAGTACTTATGTGCTCCCAATCGGGATAAGCATTATGCGGAATGAAAAGGATAAGTTAGATAAAACAATAAAAGACTATGTACGAGAAAATAAAAGAAACAGCTGAATGGCTCCGCAATAGGATGCCGAATGCTCCGACAACGGCAATTGTTCTTGGTACAGGATTAGGTCAGCTTGCACAGCGAATAGAGCGGCTCCTGTCCATTCCTTATGGTGAAATCCCCAACTTCCCTGTTTCCACAGTCGAAGGTCATGCTGGAGAACTCATTTTTGGTCGCCTTGGAGGAGTCGAAGTGATGGCTATGGAAGGTCGTTTCCACTATTATGAAGGCTACACAATGCAGCAAGTGACTTTCCCAATCCGAGTTATGTATGAGTTAGGCATCAAGACTCTTTTCGTGAGCAATGCTGCTGGAGGAACCAATCCTAACTTTAAGATTGGTGATTTGATGATAATTACCGACCAAATCAACTTTATGCCAGAGAATCCTTTGCATGGCAAGAACATTCCGACAGGACCTCGTTTCCCTGATATGAGTGAGCCTTATAGCCACGAACTTATTGCCAAAGCCGACGAGATTGCTGCCAAACACGGAATAAAAGTGCAGCATGGAGTCTATCTGGCTACGCAAGGACCGACTTACGAGACACCTTCCGAGTACAGAATGTTTGCTCGTTGGGGGGCCGATGCAGTAGGCATGAGTACTGTTCCAGAAGTGATTGTGGCCAATCATTGCGGCATAAAGTGCTTTGGTATGAGTATCATAACAGATCTCGGAGGTACTGAAGTTCCAGAAAAGGTTACGCATGAAGAGGTACAAAAGGCTGCTCAAGCTGTCCAGCCTCTTATGGCAACCATCATGGAGGAAATGGTTAAGATATAAAAAATGAAAGAATGAAAGAATGAGGAAATGAAAGTGACATCTCCTTAGGAGCGCTTTTTCTTCATTGTTTCATTGTTTTATTGTTTCATTTTTAAGAAGTTTATGGAGATTTCTGAACTGGGCGAGTTTGGTCTTATTGAACGCCTCGCAAAAGACATAAAAACGAAGAACGAGTCCACCATCAAGGGAATAGGTGACGATTGTGCCATCCTTGCTCCGACAGAAGGGATGCGAACGGTCGTCACTACTGACCTTTTGATGGAGGGTGTTCATTTCGATCTCACCTATGTTCCCCTGCGACACCTTGGTTACAAGGCAGTTATGGTGAATCTGAGCGACATTTTCGCGATGAATGCAAGGCCGAAACAATTGACTGTAAGCCTCGCTATCAGCAGCAAGTTCCAAGTGGAAGACATCGAGGAACTCTATGCGGGAATGCGATTGGCTTGTGAGAAGTGGGGCGTCGATATTGTGGGTGGAGACACGACTGCCAGTCTGACTGGCCTCGCCATCAGTATTACGGCTATTGGTGAGGCTCGAAGCGAGGACTTGGTTTTGCGGAGTGGAGCGAAGCCGACCGACCTTATCTGTGTTAGCGGAAACTTGGGTGCGGCTTATATGGGCTTGCAGCTTTTGGAGAGGGAAAAGGCCATCTATAACGACCAGGTTGAGCAGGCTCGCAAGAGTGGCAGCAAAGAACAGATGGAGGCTCTTCGCGAAGCCCAGCCCGACTTCAGCGGAAGGGAGTATATTCTGGAGCGACAACTCAAACCGGAGGCAAGAGGAGACATCATCGAGACTCTGCAAAAGGCTGGAATTCACCCGACTAGCATGATGGATATCAGTGATGGATTGAGTAGCGAACTGATGCACATCTGCAAGCAAAGCCAGACAGGTTGCCGCATCTACGAGGAAAGGTTACCCCTTGACTATCAGACTGCTGCGATGGCTGAAGAGCTGAATCTGAATGTCAGCACTTGTGCACTCAACGGAGGAGAAGACTACGAGTTGCTTTTCACAGTTCCTCTCGCCATGAATGATGCCGTTTCGGCCCTCGAAGACATTCGCGTGATCGGCTATATTACAGAGCCGGAGAAGGGTCTGGCCCTCATCTCCAGAGACGGTGGAGAACATGAGCTCAAGGCTCAAGGTTGGAACCCCTTGAAATCGTAGCACAGTTAAATCGCAAACGTGGCACTTTACGTTTGCAATCGTAACACTATACGATCGCAATCATAACACTATACGTTTGCAATCGTCACTGTAGTCGTTTACAAACATGGTTGGTAGAGTTTGTAAACATCCCTGCCTGCGTATTTTGAGAAAAAATGTTTTGCAATTATTTGTCCTTTTCCTTGAAAATTTGTACTTTTGTCGCTTGTAAGAGGAAAAGGCTTTTATGAGAAGTATCACATCACGCCGAATATGTTTGATTGCTCTGGCTCTCGCTTTGTGTTGGCCAGCCGAGGGAGCTATGCGGAAACGCAAAGTACGGCTCTCCCGCAATCCGGATTCGCTGGTGGTGGCAACCCCTTCGCCAGAAATGCGTGCCTCCAGGAAGATGAGCACCTCGGCTTTCCCCGTACAGATAACTGTTACGGGAAGAGTCGTGCAGATACAGAGCGACCGTAATCAGCTCTTGCCCATCTACAACCAGAACGGTGTTCTCTATCTCACAGCACGCCTCAACAAAGGCAAGAACTGGCTTGGAGGACTGCCTCGAGGACGTTACTTCATCAATAACAGGCCGATAACTATCAACTGATGGACAAGGTAATCAGGGAAATCGACATTGACCAAATCGTCAGAGAACGAGCAGGCAAGCGGGCCAAATACATCCCAAAATGGCTCACAAGGCTGCTTGCGCGAGTCATCCACCAAGACTTCATCAACGCTTATCTGCGCCAAGGAAGGGTGGGAGTCGACTTCTGTCGAGGCGTTCCAGACTATGTCGGCGTCAAAGTTGACGTTGTGGGAAAGGAGAATCTTCCCGATGACGGACGGAAATACACCTTCGTCAGCAACCATCCCCTTGGTGCAGTCGACGGCGTCACACTCGGCTGGATCATCGGCGAACACTACGACGGCAAGATAAAATACCTGGTGAACGACCTCCTCATGAACCTCGAAGGACTGGCGCCACTATGCGTCCCCATCAACAAGATAGGCAAGCAGGCACGCTCGTTCCCAGCCATGGTGGAGCAGACCTTTGCCAGCGATTGCCACGTCATCATGTTCCCAGCAGGACTTTGCAGCAGGAAACAAGACGACGGAACCATTCGCGATATCCCCTGGAACAAGGCATTCATCACCAAAAGCGTGCAACATCAGCGAGATATAGTGCCCATCCACTTCGAAGGACAGAACAGCAATCGCTTCTACAACGTGGCAAGATGGTGCAAACGGCTGCATCTGCCCAACTTCGCAATGGCCCTCCTGCCCGATGAAATGTACCGAAGCAGAGGCAGTCACTACATCGTTCGCATCGGCAAACCCATTCCCTGGCAAACATTCGACACATCAAAA
>JAGCXU010000116.1 GCA_017961145.1 Bacteroidaceae bacterium
ACAATAAGCAAGCATTTCTTTCCGTTATTATAAAGTATGCAATGGATAAATAGAATACGTCAGGTTAAGATAATTCTAGTTGTCTTGGCTGTTGTGCTCAGCGTAGCGTCGCTCGTTGTCTCTAATTTCCTTGTGCGAGACCTCAAGGTGGAAGAGCAGAGGAAAATGGAGATTTGGGCGGAAGCAATGCGTTCGCTGAACAATGCTGACGAGACAACTGACCTCACACTTGTCTGGACGGTACTCAACTCGAACAACACCATTCCCGTTGTCGTGCTCGATAGTGGGGGACGAGTGCAGGATTATCGTAATATGGAGGTTTCTGCAGTTTCTCCTGCTTCGCTCGACTCCGTGGTTTTGCGCGAGGCTTTGTCTATGAAGCAGGCAGGAAGAGCCATCCGCATAAACTTCGGCGACAACGATTATATGGAGATATGCTATGCCGACAGTCTTATTTTGACGCGTCTTGCATGGTGGCCATACGTACAGCTTGGTGTTGTGCTAATCTTCGTTGTCGTTGCCATTTTTGCTTTGCTGAGCAGTAAAAGAGCAGAACAGAACAAGGTTTGGGTCGGCTTGAGCAAAGAAACAGCCCATCAATTGGGCACGCCAATCAGCAGCCTTATGGCTTGGCACGAAGTCCTTCAGGAGAATTATCCCAACGACGAATTGCTCCCTGAAATGGGTAAGGACATCAAACGCCTGCAACGTATCGCAGAGAGATTCAGTAAGATAGGCTCTCAACCAGAACCAAAACCTGAGGACCTCAACGAAGTGCTTAATAACGTGATGCAATACATAAGCCGCAGAACCAGCAATCGTATTACGATGAGCTGCAACTTGCCTGCAGAACCTCTAATCGCTCCCATCAGCGCTCCTTTGTTTGAATGGGTGATAGAGAACCTCTGCAAGAACGCTATCGATGCGATGGAAGGCAAGGGAAGTATCACACTTACCGCAAAAGAAGAGCCAGATTGCATCAGCGTAGAAGTAAGTGACACGGGTAAGGGTATCCCCAAAAAACGTTTCAGTTCCGTCTTCACTCCTGGTTATACAACAAAAGAGCGCGGATGGGGACTTGGACTTTCGCTTGCTAAGCGTATCGTCGAGGAATATCATAACGGACGTATTTATGTCAAGAATTCCGAGATTGGAAAGGGTACAACGTTCCGTGTTGAACTCAAAAAGCACTAATTCGGCATTTTTTTCGTGCCAAAGTTGCACAAGTAATTGATTTTTTTAGTAATTTTGCAGCCCGATGGGAAAACTGGACGGTTATAAAGTTGATTTGAAAGGTCTTTCCTCTGATACTGTGTCGTACCATTGGAAGGCAGACAATGACTTCTTCTCCGCCGTTCAAGGACCAGAAATCAAGCAGGGTCTGCTCGATGTAGCATTACGGGTGAAACAGACATCTGGCACCTATGAACTGGAGTTTCAGTTGAAGGGCGAGGTGGAAGTGATGTGCGACCGCTGCCTTGAACCCATGTCCCAACCCATCGATGCTCAGTGCACGTTGCGTGTCAAAATGGGCGATGACTATGCCGACGACGGCGATGTAGTGACTATTCCGGAAAGGGAAGGCATCATCGACGTGGCTTGGAACATCTATGAGTTTGCAGCTCTTCAGATTCCTCTAAGGCATGTCCATCCCGATGGGAAGTGTCCTGAACGCGTTACTCATGCATTGGCAAACGAGACATCCGATGAGGCGGCATCAAGCGACCCTCGATGGAATGAACTGAAAAAAATATTACATAACAATAAATAGTAAAAGAAAATGGCACATCCAAAGAGAAGACAGTCCAAGACAAGGACTCTTAAGAGAAGAACTCACGACAAGGCTGTAGCTCCCGCATTGGCAGTTTGTCCCAACTGCGGCGAGTTCCACATCTATCACACGGTGTGTCCTGCTTGCGGTTACTATCGCGGCAAGGTCGCAATCGAAAAGGAGGCTTAAGATTAAACGTGTAAGGATTGGAGATTAGGGATTAGCCTCTAATCTCCAATCACAATTATGCCAATGGAAAAGATAAATGCCGTCATAACCGGCGTGGGCGGGTATGTGCCCGACTATATCCTTGATAATGAGGAGATGTCGCGGATTGTAGATACCAGCGACGAGTGGATCATGGAAAGAATAGGCGTGAAGACACGTCATATCCTGAAGCCTGAGCAAGGCAGCGGTACATCGTACATGATGACAAGAGCCGTAAGTCAACTTCTCCGCAAAACTGGTGCAGACCCCGATTCCATAGAACTTGTTATCTGTGCCACCACGACGCCCGACTATCATTTCCCTTCCACCGCTTCGCTCGTTATTGGCAATTGCGGTTTGAATAATGCTTTTGGCTATGACATGGAGGCAGCCTGTGCAAGTTTCCTTTACGGCATGGAGGCTGGTGCTGCCTATATTCGTTCTGGTCGCTATAAGCGCATCATTATCTGTGGTGGCGACCACATGAGTTCGATGACCAACTATGAAGACCGCAATTCCTGTCCCATCTTTGGTGATGGAGCTGCTTGCGTCATGATGGAAGCAACGACAGAAGAGGTGGGGCTTATGGATGGTTATTATCGAGTTGACGGTAAAGGTTATCAGCCTTTGCACATGGCAGCAGGCGGTTCGGCTAAGATGCCGAGTCATGAAACGGTAGATGCTCGCGAACATTTTGTTTATCAGGAAGGTCGTGCAGTGTATAAGCATGCCGTTCTTGACATGACATCTGCAGTCAAGACCATCGCTAAGCGCAACAACCTCACTAAGGAGAATATCGATTGGGTCATTCCTCATCAGGCAAATATCAACATCGAGGTTTCCGTGGCCCAGCGTATTGGTATCGAGAAAGACCATATTATGATAAACATCGACCATATGGCAAACACTTCCGGCGGTACGTTACCACTCTGCCTTTGGGAGTATGAGCCACAACTCAAGAAGGGCGACAAACTTGTCTTTACTGCTTTTGGTGCAGGCTTTACTTGGGGCGCGAGTTATATGATATGGGGTTATGATGGCGCGAAGGAAGCAGCCAAAGAGCCTGCCCAGTTCTATAAGGAAGGGCTGATGACTCGCGAAGAATGGTACAAGCTTCGCCAGAATGCATAAATCCGGCTTTGTAAATATCGTAGGCAACCCGAATGTTGGGAAGTCGACCCTCATGAATCTTTTGGTGGGGGAACGCATTTCTATTGCTACCTTCAAGGCTCAGACGACTCGTCATCGCATCATGGGTATCCTGAATACGCCTGAGATGCAGATCTGTTTTAGTGATACGCCTGGTGTTTTGAAACCCAACTACAAACTGCAAGAGCAGATGCTTCAGTTCAGCGAGAGTGCCTTGCAAGATGCCGATGTGTTGCTTTATGTCACAGATATGGTGGAAACTCCTGACAAGAACAGTGATTTCCTGGAGAAGGTGAAGAAGCAACAAGCCCCAGTTCTTGTCCTTATTAATAAAATAGACTTGAGCGACCAGAAGGCTTTGACTGAGAAGGTTGAGCTTTGGCATGAGGCTTTGCCTGAGGCGGAAATCATTCCGATTAGTGCTTTGCACAAGTTTAATGTCGATAATGTCTTGAAGCGCATACAGGAACTCTTGCCTGAGAGTCCTGCTTACTTTGACAAAGATCAATGGACGGACAAGCCTGCTCGTTTCTTTGTTACTGAGATCATTCGCGAAAAGATACTCCTCTATTATGATAAGGAAATACCTTATAGCGTAGAAGTCGTTGTCGAGCAGTTCAAAGAGACTGACCGAATTATCCGCATCAGCGCAGTTATCTTTGTTGAGAGGGAGTCCCAGAAGGGCATTATCATCGGGCATCAAGGTGTCGCTTTGAAGCGAGTTTCGACCGAAGCGCGCAAGAGTTTGGAGAAGTTCTTCGGCAAAAGTATCTTCCTGGAAGTCTTTGTCAAGGTCGATAAAGACTGGCGTCAGAGCGATCGCGCCATGAAGGCTTACGGATATAATCTTGATTGAGGCTTATGAAACACAGTTCGATGAAAGTCAATATCGCTATCTTCGTATCGGGAAGCGGTTCGAATTGCGAGAATCTTATCCGCTTTTTCGAGCATTCGGAAGTCGTGAAGTGCGCTTTGGTGGTCAGCAACAAACCTGATGCTTATGCTTTGGTCAGGGCTGAAAGGCTGGGTATCCCTACTGTTGTGGTTGCGAAGGAACAATTGAACGATTCCGAGAGGATGCTTCCTTTGCTGCAAAACTATGGCATTGGCTTCATTGTTCTGGCAGGTTTTCTGCCGCTCATCCCTTCTTTCCTCATAGATGCTTTCCCTCGGAAAATCATTAATCTTCATCCTGCTTTGCTGCCTAAGTTTGGCGGAAAGGGTATGTGGGGACATCATGTTCATGAGGCTGTGAAGGCTGCTGGCGAGACAGAAACGGGAATGACTGTGCACTATGTCACTCCTGTTTGCGATTCCGGAGAGATTATCGCCCAGTATCGTGTGGCTATTTCTCCAGACGATTCGGTTGATGATATTGCTGAGAAAGAACATCAACTGGAGATGGAATATTTTCCCAAGGTAGTGGAGTCTGTAATCATGGCACGTTAAGATTGCAAACATAACGTGTTATGATTGCCAACGTAACGTGTTACGATTCCAATCGTAACACGCCTGGTTTTTCATCGCGACTTTTCTTCTTTTCTCCTTTTTAGCTTTCTTTTTCTCTTTTTCTCTTGCAGGAATTGTCAGAAAAAGGTAAATTTGCGTGCGAAAAACTGTAAACTAACACAAATATGAATCAGAAGATTTACCCAAAATTCTTTAGGCTGTTTGTTACAGCCATGCTTTGTCTTAGCCAAACTAACCTGTTGGCTGTGACGGAAATCAATGTCGAAACAGCTGGTACGCTGTCTTCCCTGCTGACCAGTACCGACAAAGAACTCAAGGTGACAGGCGTCATCAATGGAACTGACATTAAATACATTCGCGGACTTGTTACGGCTGGAACAGTAACGAGCCTCGACTGGTCTGGCGTCAGCATCGTTAGTGGTGGCGAAGCCTATACTGAGAGTTTCAAGACGGCGAACGATGTCATTGGCGAGAAGATGTTCTACGAGTGCTCGAAGCTGCAGGCAATGGTTTTGCCGACCAATATTACGACCATTCAGACCAATGCCTTCGCAAGGACTGGACTCAAGACGATTGACATCCCTAACTCCGTGACAAGGCTCGGAGGTGATGCCTTTGCCTATTGCAACTCCTTGGAAACAGTCGTTATCGGACAGAGAGTCAAGCAGTTGGACCAAGGCGTCTTCTACAGTTCCTCTGTTAAGACAGCTTACGTAAAGCCCGTCACACCTCCGAGTACACCTTCCTATCTCTTCTCCTCAAGTCCTAAGTTTTATGTCTATACTGAGGCTTTGGAAGATTACAAGGCCTCCAGTTGGAAGAGCTACGGAACCATTTACGGAGGCTTGGAGAACACCTATCCGATGGAACTCGATGCCCATACAACTGCAAAGAAGCTGTATGGCAACTTCTTCGAGGATGCTGCAGGCACTCAGCTAAAGCCCGAATATCAGGCAATGAGCGACGAGGAACTGACAGCAGCCCTGAACGAAGCTGGTGTTTCGGAACTGCTGATAAGCATAGCCCTCAAGGTGAAGAACCAAACATGGGCAGCCTACGAGCAGGACTTCCGCATCCACAACTACAAGGCATACAGCGATGCAAACTACTGGAACGACAAGATGATGAGTTCTGGCGGCTCTTATATGGGCAATCCTACCGGCATCTATGCTGAAACGGATAGCGACAAGATATATGTCTTCGTGGGTGAAGATGTACCTTCCGACGCAACACTCTATTTCGCAGGATGCGTGGAGAACCAACTCATCACAAATGCCAAGACTGGAACAAAGCTTGTGAAAGGCCTCAATATCATTGATGGGACAAAGAACGCCCTCTACTACATCGTCTATACTGCCGAAACAAAAAGCATGACGAAGACGCTCAGCGAATGGCCTGAACTGAAGATTCATGTGGAAGGAGGCAAGGTAAATGGCTATTATGACGTTAATTTCCACCAATCTACCGACTACCTTAGGATTCGGAATGCAGCCCGACTGAATCGCTTTACCGTCAAAGGTGGGCACTCGCTCTTCCATCTTAAAACCTCTTCCTACAAGACCGTGTTCACTAACGCCAGCAAGATGAACAAGAGTATCTGCTGGTTCGATAGTGTTGCTGTGTGGGAGAAGAATCTGATGGGCATGACAGAAGAGGTGGCAAGCGGTAAGAAAGCTGGCTATCCCTGGTATCTGACAGGTGGCGAAGCCATCTATCCTCTCTATTACAACAATCCGAATTTCGCCATCGAAGGTGAGGTGGAGGATGCCGGCTATGCCAACTCGACTGCTTACAGAACGTCGTACAACGGAATCGACTGTATCAAGAACTGCCTCGACGCTACCAACACCAAGATGGATGACTGGTGTGCAGGCCATGAATGCGGTCACAACAATCAAAAGGCCATTAATGTGGAAGGCTGTACTGAAGCTTCGAATAATGTCTTCTCGAACCTCGTCCGTTATCTCGACGGCCTCAACACTTCTGGAGGCTCGACGCTTTCTGCCGTGATGGACGAGTTTGCCCGTCGCGAACCCTTCTATTATAGAGATGTGAACAGCCGCTTGCGTATGTATTGGGACCTTTACCTTTACTATCATTTGGCACAGAAGAACACTTCCTTCTACCCTGAGCTCTTCAAGGCTTTGCGCAAAGATCCGCTGACTTTGTACAACTCCAGCAACAACAATAACGGCGGTTTGAAGTTTGTTCGCAAGGTTTGCGAGGTTGCTCAAGAAGACCTTACCGACTTCTTTACCATTTGGGGATTCTTCGAGCCTATCAAGTCAGGAAGCAAAATCGAAGATTATGGCAACCATCCAATTGCTGTCACTAATTCCGGCATCAATTCGACGAAGACTAATATCGCAAGGTATCCTGTGAAGAATCGCGAGATAATCTTCATCGAAGACCGTGCTGACTATGTGCTCTCGACAGGCTTCCTTCAGGCTGCTGGCAGGAAGCGCAACGACTCGGAGCTGGTCGGCCAATGTGGTGAATTAGGCCAGTTCACGTCCTATCTGCCTGAGAACTTCGAGCCTTCGGAGTATGTCTATTTCCAGTCCGATTCGCTTTATGCGATGGAGGGTAGTGGTGGCATAGGTTTCTTCATGCTCGATGCTGAGGGCAATATCAAGTATGCATCCAATGCGAAGAATGTGTGCATTCCTTCAAGTGTTGGTAGTGACTTCACAATCTATTCTTATGATGCAGACGGTTCGTTGCATGAAGTCACTAAGGCAGGCAGTGGCACAGAGTATGTCGTGCTGGCTAAAGCGGGAACGCTCCAGAAAGAGTTGAAGAACAACCAAGTCATCAAGCTTATTGTCAGCGGCCCGATTAGTACAACAGACTTCAACTATATGAAGAAGCTCGTTAACAACGAGAATCTTCAATCCATTGACCTGGAGCATGCTTCGACCAATTCTGTACCTTCTTCGATATTCCAAAATGTAAAGAAGATTGTTGCCATCAAGTTGCCTCAGAGCATTACTTCAATTGGCTCGACTGCCTTCTCCGGCTCTGGCATCAAGTCTATCATTATCCCAGACAAGGTGACAAGTGTAGGAGGCGATGCCTTTGCTTACTGCAATCAGCTGATGCTAGCGGTCATCGGCTCTGAAGTTAAGTCGATGGATCAAGGTGTGTTCTACAGTACGCCTGTCAAGGAAGTCTATGTCAAGGCCGCTACTCCTCCGACTTTGAATGGCGTCAGCGACTATCTTTTCTCTGGAAAAGACCGCATCATCCACGTCTATGCCAGCTCAGTTGAGAAATACAAAGCAGCAAATTGGGAGAGGTTCGGCACCATCGTGGGCGACCTTACTGACGACATTATCGATGGAATAGGTGCTATCGAGGAGGTTCAAGAGATCACGAACGGCACAGTCGCGGACAATCAATGTTACGATTTGATGGGTCGCAAGGTTGCCGATCTGAAACCTGGCACCATATACATCCGGAACGGCAAAAAGTTCATGTTCAGAAAGTAGGGACAGGAAGTCCTGAAACACAGGCAGTGATGTTGGCAAACATAACGTTTGACGTTTGCGATTTACTAGTGTGACGATTGCATTTTACTAGTGTGACGTTTGCCAACATCACCTGCCAAGTTGGAAAGGTTCATTAAAGTCATGGATATGCTAGGCAAGGGAATCAAGGGAATATGCAGAGTGATGCTGGTTGGTGTCGCTTGTTTCATCGCGTCGAATGCTTGGTCGGCAGATACAATCCAAGTGGCGACGGCAGGTACGCTCTCCACCCTGATGGAGACGGCTGGCAGGTCTGTCAAGTTGACGGGCTTTGTCAATGGAACAGACATCAAGTTCCTCCGTGAAAGAATAAACGCAGGAAAACTGTCGACACTCGACCTCTCGGATGTCCGTATCGTCAGTGGTGGAGTCGCATATAACGAGAGTTACACGACTCAGAACGACGTCATCGGCGATTACATGTTTGCCGACCTTTCCAAACTCACTTCGATTACTTTGCCTACGACAATTACCGATATTGGCCGTTATGCGTTCTCGAAGACTGGCATCAGCAAGGCTGAAATACCTGATGCCGTCACTCATCTTGGCGGAGCAGCCTTTGCCGATTGCAATTCCCTGACGAGGGTAGTTATCGGAAGACGAGTCTCGCAACTTGACCAGGCAGTATTCTACAACTCCTCTTCCATCAAGTATGCCTATGTGAAACCCAAGACTCCGCCAGCTTTGGCAGCATATATCTTTACTGCAAGCCCAAAGATTTATGTCTATACCAGTGTCTTGGCGGACTATCAGGCTTCCAGTTGGAATCAGTATGGCACGATTGTCGGCAAGTTGGAGAACTATTATGAAGAGGAATCGGACTCCAGCGATGTCGTCAACGAACTGGCAGGCAACTTCTTCGAAGATGTCGCCTGTACCCAGTTGAAAAGCGAATTCCAGTCGATGAGCGACGAGGAATTGTCGACTTCTCTGGTCGAAGGAGGAATGCCGTCGTATATGATTCCCATTGCCCTGAAGCTGAAGAACCAGTCTTGGGCAGCTTACGAGCAAGACTTCCGCATCCACGACTACAAGCCTTACAGCGACGCAAGCTACTGGAACAGCAAGTTGAGGAGTACAGGAGGCTCCTTTATGGGTAATCCAACCGGCATTTATACGCAGGATTACAATCCCTTGTATGTCTTCGTAGATGCAGATGTGCCTTCTGGAGCCACTTTGTATATAGCCGGATGTACTGACAACAATCTTATTACGAGTGCGAAACAGGGCAAAATGCTCAAGAAAGGTTTGAACATTGTGGAAGGGATGACGAACGCTCTCTACTACATTATTTATACGGCAGACACGAAAAGCATGACTAAAACCCTCGACGAATGGCCCAATATGAAAATCCATATCGAGGGAGGCATCGTGAATGGTTACTATGATGTGAAACGTCAAAGCGACTCGGACTACAAGGCAATTCTTGCCAAATCCACACATGAAAGGTTTACGGTCAAAGGCGGTCAGTCGCTCTTTAACTTCAAAACAGAAACATATAGGAACGTTTGGCCCACAACTATCGACAAGAGTATTTGCTGGTTCGACAGCCTGACAGTTTGGGAAAAGGAGCTGATGGGCATCAGCGAATCAGTAGCTTCTGGCAAACGAGCTGGCGCACCTTTCTATATTTCTGGTGGCGAATCGTATTTCCCTCAGTATTACAACAACCCGAACTTTGCAGTTGAAGGCGAAGAGAGCGATGGAGGCTTTGCAAATTCAGCATCCTTCAGGACTATGTATAATACGCAAGGCTGCGTCCAAAGCTCTTTCGATGTTAGTCGGACAGCCAGTTTCGATGACTGGTGTGCTGCTCATGAATGTGGTCACAACAATCAAGGAGCCATCACAGTTGAAGGCGGAACTGAGGTCTCGAACAACCTTTTCTCGAACTATATCCGCTTCCACGATGGTCTCGTTTCCTCGAATGGTTCACCACTTTCTACAGTTATGGCTGAGTATGCCCGACGCGAACCATTCTTCACTCGCTCCCTCGATAGCCAGATGCGAATGTATTGGCAACTCTACCTCTACTACCATTTGGCACAGAAGAACACTTCCTTCTACCCTGAACTCTTCAAGGCTTTGCGAGCTGATCCGTTGACTTTGTACAGTTCCAATACGGGATGTCTGAAGTTTGTCCGTAAAGTGTGTGAGATTGCGCAAGAGGATCTGACGGAATTCTTTACAGTTTGGGGCTTCTTCGAACCGCTTACGAACTATACTGTGAATGATTATGGCGCCCACTCAATGACAGTTAAGCAGAGCGATATTGACAAAACTTTGGCTGAGATAGCACGATATCCCGTCAAGAATCGCGAAATACTTTTCATCGAGGATCGTGCCGATTATGTTCTCACGACAGACTTTCTCACAACTCCTGGGCAACGTCGTCGGGAATCGTCGCAGGTCGGTCAATGTGGAGATGTTGGTCAGTTTACCGATTATTTGCCTGGAGCAAGTCAGCCTTCATCGTATACTTATCTGCAAGCCGACTCGCTTTATGCACTGGAAGGCGAGGGAGGATTGGGTTTCGTTGTGCTCGATTCGAACAATGATTTCAAGTTTGCAGCCAACTCGAAGAACTTTTGTATACCTACTAATGCAGGTCTCAATTTGACAATTTACTCGTATGATGCCGATGGTTCCTTGCATGAGGTGACCAAAACTGGTGATGGTGCCGAGTATGTTGTCATGCCCAAAGCGGGTGTTTTGGCTGACTCTTTATCGTCAAAAGCTATAAAAGTGACCGTTTCAGGCAACATAAATGGTGCCGACATCAAGTATATGCGTCAACTTATTGGCAAAGGAAATCTGCAATCAATCGACCTTTCAGATACCAAGATCATGACTGGTGGCGGAGCTTACTACGAGTCTTATGTCACCAGTTTCAACGTTATGGGCAACTATGCCTTTGACAGTTTTAAGAAACTCATCTCGATGCGTTTGCCGCTGAAGATTACTAAGATAGGAGATAGAGCTTTCCGATTCTCAGGACTTAGGATGATAGAAATTCCCGATGCTGTAACTGCGATAGGTCTTGAGGCTTTTGGAGGTTGCGATCAGCTTTCGACAGTTATAATAGGAACGAAGGTTAAGACGATAAGTCAGGGCGTTTTCTATAACTCTCCTGTCAAAGATGTTTATGTAAAAGCCCTAACGCCTCCAACTCTTTCGGACTATATATTTAACAGTAAACCCACGATTCATGTCTATCAAAGTGCACTTGCGAAATATCAGGCATCGAGTTGGGCAAAATTCGGCACCATTGTTGGAGATCTCACAGACGACATCATAGATGCCATTCGAACACCTCAAATTGATTCTTCCTTCGAGCCTGGAATACAGGAGAACTATGGTATCTATGATTTGATGGGCCGCAAAATTACTAACCTCAAGCCGGGTTCTATCTACATCCGGAATGGGGAAAAGGTAATGATTAAATGAGAATGGAGGTCGTACGTTACTTCCAGAAACGGTATGTAATGTCTGTGAGCTCTCCTCCTTCTACGCGGTAAAGCCTTTGGTTGGTAGTCCTGACATTTAGCGGTCCGCATTTTGCATCATAAGGACCGGTCTTTAGATAGTCGAAGTTGCTCAAGTTTATTTCTGGCGGCAACTCGTTTCGACCGCTATACCAAGCGGTACGCACCTTGGAATTGTTCTTTACCCAACATGCCAATCTGTCTATCTCTGCGGGGTCTTGGTCGCCTCCCATCAAGCAGAGGCATGTTATGCCCACATGGCTCCTTAGCATCTCTGCTAAAGCCTCTTCAGTCAACGACTCCCCTATGTCTGTCCAAAGGTATTGGCTGTGACAGCCCGGACAGTGGATAGGGCAGCCGCTGATGCTGATGGCTAATGTTATCTCGTCGGGAATCTCAGCGAAGACTTCCTTGACATCGACGTATTTCATCATCCTAGACCACAACTGTAGGTACGCTTGGCTGCTTCGATCTGTCGGTCACGACCAAAGGCAGGGATTGGACGAAGGTATCCAATGATGCGAGTATACTGCGTGATGTTCGAACTGCCACAGCACGGACAAACCTCTATGGGTTTCTTAATGATGTGCCCACAGTCTTCACACTTCGAGTTGGGAATGTTGAATGTGTAGTAAGATGTGCCGTTCTCGATGGCGAAGTCGATAAGTTTGAGGTATTGTTCCTTTGAGAGATGGTCCTGCAGGTTGCAGTGCAGAGCGCTACCACCATCGGTAAACTGATAGGTTTGACGTCCGTGAAGGATGAACTTGTCCAATACACGCGTATCATCGTGTGCATCGTAGAAGTAGGAGTTGTAGAGGTTCTCGTCCTCCGGAACCCAATAGCCGTCCTCTTTGTCCCAACGATAGTTCTTGCCGCCAAGTCCTTCGGCAGGCACGACTTCGGAGTTGAAGAGGAAGGGTTTCTTCTTGTCGTGGATGCTGTGACGCTTGTTCTCTTCCTTAATGGTGCCCAGAATGAGTTGCAGGAACTCGATGTATTCGGGATTGTTGCCAACCTTCATTCCGAGGAAGCGAGCAGCCTCGTTCAGTCCGTTGATGCCGATTGTGGAGTAGAGCTTGCTGATATAGATGTAGCCTCCGTTGGAAGCAGCAAACATGCCGCGGTCTTCCATTTCGTAGAGCATGGTCTTGTAAGCGATATGATACTTATAGACGCGCTCCAGGATGGTGGTCAGATAAAGGCGCAGGAAGGCGTAGAAGTCGAAGTTGCCCTCTGCTGCAGCGACGGTGCGCTTTGCATCCTGCACGATACGATTGATGTTAAGGGTGATGACGTTGCACGAACCGGTCATTACACCCGTCAGTCCTGATGTGGGATTGAAGGTGTTCTCTGTCAACTCATTCTTCAGACGGCAGCATGATGCAAGCGAGTCTGCGCTGTCCGATATGTATGTGAAGAAGGAATGACCTTCGGCATACATCTCTGCTGTGAAGTCCTTGTAGTCCTTGTCAATGATGTCTTTCGTTTCTGGGTCATACACCATAGCCATTGTCTCGACTGGGAAGGTGAGCAACTGCTTCAGGCGAAGTTTGTTGAACCACTTCATGAACATGCGCTGCAGCGTGTCGATTGCTTTCCATTCAGGCTTTGTTCCATCGGGATAGCAGAAGTCGGCGAAGAGACTGTTGAAGTATGTGTGGTCGTAATAAGAGACGTTTGTGAAGGGAGACTGATAGGAGCGATTGCCTGCAGGCTGGTTGATGCCCCAGATGAATTGCTTGAAGGCTTTCAGGATGTGGTCACGAACGGTGCGTTCCTGCAGACAGATGTCGGTGGTGGTAGCCAAGTCGTCAAGGTGGTCGTACCACTTCTGGCCGAACTCGGAGATGATGTAGTAGTTCAGCACGACAAAGTATTCGCCGAAGGCAACTGCACCTTTACACTGGGAAGAGAGAAGGAAGGTAAGGTTCGTAATCTGTCCGGAGAAGGACTGCAGATCGTTTGGAGGACCAGGTGTTACGCCGTCGATGTTGCCCACGCCATCAGTCATCAGAGGATACAGACTGACTGCCATGCAGTACTGTTTCAGTACGGGAGTGGAGGCTTCATCGTGCGTATATATAATATGGTGGTTCAAGTCGGCCTCGTACTGCTTGGAAACTTCTGGATACAACTGGTTCAGCTTGTCCTTCATGCGCTGACGTTGGATGACGCGATTGGTGGTCTTATAGACCTCGCCTTCCAAGTTTGCCACATTCTTCATCGTGACATTGGCATTGGCATCTGTTTCCGAGGCAGTGGCAGCGTTGTCGCTGCTGTGGCTGTACTCGTTCATGTAGTCGATGCGCTCTTTGATGAAGCGAGCTTCGGCATGCTGCTGGCGATAAAGGATATAAGCCTTGGCTTCGTCGTAGTAGCCGTTTTGCATCAAGGCTAACTCTACTCGGTTCTGTATCTCCTCGACGGTAAAGCCGTCACGAACGGAGATGCTCTCACTTAAGTCGGTGGCCACGCTTTTGACTTTTTCTTCATCTAGCTTGTTCACTGACTGTAATGCCCCCATGAGGGCATTCTTAATTTTGGCTCTGTTAAACTCTTCCTTCGAGCCGTCTCTTTTGATTACGATCATGATGTTATAGTGTGTTAATTTTATGTCTTAAATGCATCTCCTTGGAAAACGACTACAAAGGTAGAATTTTTTTTCGAGTTGACCAAAACAAAACAAGAAAAAAGTTCAAAAAAAATAAAAGTTTTCCAAAACAAAAAGTTAAGTGATTGATAAGTAACGACATAGCTATACTTGGTCAAACAGAAAGTTTTCCAAAAAGGATATTTCTGCCTGAAAGTGTGTTGTTTCTGTTGGAAAACTTTTTGGTTTTTCAGGCAAGGAAAGAGAAAGTGTGAAGAAAGAGGGTGAAAGTTGCGTGAATTATACTAAAAATATATATGGTATAGCGGGGTACTTGAAGAGGAATGTTTGTGAGATGAGGTAATGTCCTTCGGGAAGCATGAAAGTCGAATGATTGCTGACATGCTATACATTCTTATCTTTTTCGCAATAAAAAGCGAACATTTTGTTGGTTAATTTGGCAAAAAGCTTTACCTTTGTCGCCAGAAACAGGATAATAGTAACTAAAAGTACATTAGTATGGAGAAGTTGAGAATTGCCGTTGTCGGATACGGAAACATTGGAAAGTACACAGTTCAGGCCTTGCAAGCGGCTCCTGATATGGAGATTGCGGGTATAGTCCGTCGTAATGGAGCAGCAGATAAGCCTGCCGAACTGGCTGACTATAAGGTTGTTAAGGACATTACGGAGCTGGGCAAGGTGGATGTCGCAATACTGGCTACACCCACTCGATCTGTCGAAGAGCATGCTTTGAAATGTCTTGCTTTGGGCATTAATACTGTGGACAGTTTCGACATTCACACTTCTATTCTCGACCTTCGTCGAAGCCTTTCGGCAGCTGCAAAGCAGTATGGAGCCGTAAGCATCATTTCTGCTGGATGGGATCCAGGTAGCGACAGTATCGTCAGGACCTTGATGGAGAGTCTTGCTCCTAAAGGCTTGACTTACACGAACTTCGGTCCTGGCCGTAGTATGGGACATAGTGTTTGTGTTCGCAGCAAGAAGGGTGTGAAGGATGCGCTTTCGATGACGATTCCTGTTGGTGAAGGTATTCATCGTCGTATGGTTTATGTCGAGCTGGAAGAGGGTGCGAGCCTCGAGGAAGTGACGAAGGCCATCAAGGCTGATCCCTATTTCTCTAACGACGAAACTCATGTCTTCCAGGTTGAAAGTGTTGATGCCTTGAACGATGTTGGGCATGGTGTAAACCTTGTTCGAAAGGGCGTTAGCGGTCAGACTCACAACCAGCTTTTCGAGTTCAACATGAAGATCAACAATCCGGCCCTTACTGCTCAGGTTCTCGTGAATGCAGCCAGAGCTACGATGAAGCAGCAACCTGGAGCCTACACGATGATTGAGATTCCTGTCATCGACTATCTTCCTGGTGATCGCGAACAGATAATCGGCCATTTGGTGTAAGTGAGGAAACCCTTTCTGGAAGGGCTTTCGAGATATGGTGTGCGCCTCTTGAAGAAAGGGACGCACACTTGCTTTTCAAACGTCCCCAGTCAAGTTCCCAAACGTAACACTAGTAAAAGCCAATCGTAACACTATACAAATGCAATCGTCACACTATACGTTTGCAATCGTCACACTTGATCTTTTCAAACTTGGTTGGGGACGTTTTTCGACTTTTTTGTGTGTTTCGATTGTCGGCTTTCACATTATTTAATTATAAAGGCTGTCAAAAAGACACTTTTTATTCGCTAAAAATGGCGATTCTCGCAAAAAAGTTGTATCTTTGCCGCGAAAATGGGGGAGTATGCCCTATTCTTGAGCTTATGCTCAAGCTGAATAAAGATGAAGAAACTACTCATTGAAACATACGGATGCCAGATGAATGTGGCCGATAGCGAAGTCGTTGCCAGCGTCATGGGTATGGCCGGATATGAGATTACAGAGAGTCAGGACGAGGCCGATGCCGTGTTCCTGAATACCTGTTCTGTGCGAGACAATGCCGAGCAGAAGATACTTTCGCGCCTCGACTTCTACCATAGTTTGCAGAAGAAACTGGGTAGGCGAATCATTGTTGGCGTGCTTGGCTGTATGGCTGAAAGGGTTCGCGACGAGCTCATCGAAGCTCATCATGCCGATCTCGTGGCAGGTCCGGATGCTTATCTCACTTTGCCAGACCTGATTGCCCAAGCCGAATGCGGTCACAAAGCCATCAACGTGGAACTCTCTACCACAGAGACTTATCGCGATATCGTGCCTCAGAGAATCTGCGGACCACACATCAGCGGCTTTGTAAGCATTATGCGAGGCTGCAATAACTTCTGCCACTATTGCATCGTGCCCTATACCAGAGGCCGGGAACGCAGTCGAGATGTGGAAAGCATCCTGCGGGAATGTCGCGATTTGCAAGAGCGAGGTTACAAAGAAGTAACGTTGCTGGGACAGAATGTGAACTCCTATCTTGGTCAACAAGTTGATGGCTCGACAAGCAGACAAGTGTCCTTTCCGGAACTCTTACGTCTTGTTGCTCAGGAGGTTCCGCAGATGCGTGTACGCTTCACCACTTCGCATCCAAAGGATATGAGCGACGAAACACTTCGCATCATTGCCGAAGAGCCCAACCTTTGCCACCATATTCATCTGCCAGTTCAAAGCGGAAGCGATCGCATACTGAAGCTCATGAACCGCAAATACACGAGAGAATGGTACTTGGAGCGTGTCGCAGCCATTCGTCGCATCATACCAGATTGTGCCATTTCGACAGATATCTTTGTGGGTTACAGCAGCGAAACTGAGGAAGATCACCAGCAAAGTCTCTCGCTCATGCAAGAGGTGGGCTACGATAGCGCATTCATGTTCAAGTATAGCGAAAGGCCAGGAACCTACGCAAGCAAGCATCTTCCAGATGATGTCCCTGAGGAAGTGAAGATTCGAAGGCTGAATGAAATCATCGCTCTGCAGAACGAACTCTCTGCTCAGGCCAATCGAAAGTGCATCGGAAAGCAGTATGAAATCCTCGTCGAAGGCATCAGCAAGCGCAGCAAAGACGAGCTTTTCGGCAGGACAGGACAGAACAAAGTAGTCATCGTTCCTCGCGGCAACCTCCGAATAGGGCAGACAGTTCCCGTCGTTATCACAGAGAGCAGTAGTGCTACGCTCAAAGGAAAAGTAATAGAATAAACAAGAAATATGGCAAACAAACGAAGAAGGAAAAACAAGATAGCATGGGCAATGCAGGCTTTTACCAGTACTGTCAGCGTCACCTTGTTGCTCATCTTGATGGGTCTCATTGTCTTGCTCTCGCTCACAGCCAGGGTAGTTGCCGATAGTGTCAAGGAAAACCTGACCGTTACAGTTGTGCTCGAAGACGATGTTCAAACCTCTGATGCAGAACATTTGTGTGATTCGTTGAACAAAATGTACTATGTCAGCAGCATCGATTACATCAGTCGCGAACAAGCTTTGCAGGAGCAAATCGAGAGCATGGGCATCGACCCGACCGATTTTCTTGGGGCAAATCCTTTCTCCATCTCAATGGAGGTGAGGGTTAAACCTGAGTTCTCGTCAAATGACAGCCTGATGTGGATCAGCAACGAACTGCGCGAATCAAAACTCGTGGCAGATGTAATGTATCAGAAAGACTTGGTGGAAAGCATGAACAAGAACCTTCATCGCGCTTCCTACTTCTTGCTTGCCATCGCTCTTCTGCTGGTCATCATCTCCCTGAGTCTCATCAACAATACCGTTCGACTGAGTGTCTTCAGCCATCGTTTCGTGCTTCACACCATGAAACTGGTGGGTGCGAAGTGGAGTTTCATTCGTCGTCCATTCCTCGTTCGAGGTTTCTGGATTGGCTTCATCTCAGCTCTTATTGCAGATGCAGCCATCTTTGGCGGCATCTATTGGGCATCAAGATACGACAGCAGCATCTTGAACTATGTCACTCAGGAGAACATGATCATCACAGCCGTCTCGGTTCTCGTCATCGGATTGCTGCTGACCATCGTCTGCACCTACTTCTCTGTGACGCATTGTCTCAAGATGCGTGGCTCGGAACTATATTAAATAAGGTAAATCGTAAAACGGAAAATAATATGGCATTCAACAAAAAAAACTACATCCTGCTTGCCGTCGGAATGGCAATCGTCATTCTTGGCTTGGTGTTGATGTCTGGCGAGGGAAGTGCTGAAGGCATCTTCAATCCCGACATTTTCAGCGCTCGACGCATCAAAGTGGCACCTTTGGTAAGCCTCTTCGGCTTCATCTTCATCATGTTCGCCATCATGTATAGGCCAAAAACAAGTAAAGAAGAGAAGAAATGAACGAATTGCAAGCACTCATTTTGGGTCTTATTCAAGGCCTCACGGAATACCTTCCTGTCAGCAGCAGCGGGCATTTGGAGATAGGCAAAATGCTTTTGGGCCTCGATCCGGAACAAGGTGGTCTGACTTTCGACATTGCAGTTCACGTCGCAACTGTGCTTGCGACCATCGTCATATTGTGGCGTGAGATAATATGGATTGTGCAAGGATTGTTCAAATTCCGTTGGAATGATGAGACCAAATATGCCTTTGCCATCCTGGTAAGCATGATTCCTGTGGCAATCGTAGGCTTCTTCATGAAGGACAGCATCGAGGCGCTCTATGCCGATGAGCATGTCAGGACGCTTGTCGTGGGCTGTTGTCTGATAGTTACTGCCGTGTTGCTCACCCTCACACACTTCTACAAACCACAGGAGAAGGAAGAGATTTCGCCTCTTCACGCCTTTGTGATTGGCATAGCGCAAGCCATTGCAGTCCTGCCTGGCTTAAGCCGAAGCGGCTCAACAATTGCGACAGGTCTGCTCTTGGGTAACAGTAAGCAGAAGCTTGCACAATTCTCCTTCCTCATGGTTATCCCGCCAATCTTGGGCGAAGCATTGCTCGATTTCAAGCACATTGTTGCTCCAAGCGCGGAATATCTTGCTGAACATGGGGCTTCGGCAGCAATTCCGACGACATCTTTGCTTGTGGGTTTCCTGGCTGCATTCGTGTCAGGATGCTTCGCTTGCAAGTGGATGATAGCGCTCGTAAAGAAATGTAAACTCATATACTTCGGCATCTATTGCGCCATAGCTGGCATCTTGGTGCTGATTCTGGGATGATAAGATGGATTTCATCGAGGGAGAGATACTTTGTTTCGACAAGCCGTTGAATTGGACGAGCTTCAATCTTGTAGCTAAGATACGCAGCCAACTGTGTCATCGTCTCGGCGTGAAGAAGCTCAAGGTGGGTCATGCGGGAACGCTCGACCCGTTGGCAACAGGCGTGATGGTCGTGTGTACTGGTCGAGCCACAAAGCGCATCGACGAGCTCCAGGCACACGTCAAGGAATATGTTGCCACGCTTCAGTTTGGTGCGACGACGCCTTGCTTCGACCTCGAGAAACCTATCGACAAGACTTATCCTACGGAACACATCACCGAAGCCCTCGTTCGAGAGGTGCTCAACAAGTTCCTCGGACGCATAGAACAAGTGCCACCAGCCTTTTCGGCTTGCAAGATAGATGGTAAACGAGCATACGATCTTGCCCGAAAGGGTAGGGAGGTGGAGCTCAAGCCGAAAGTTTTGGTCATCGATGAAATAGAGCTTCTTGACTTTGATGGTGAGAAGATGCAGGCCACCATTCGTGTCGTCTGCAGCAAAGGAACCTACATTAGGGCTTTGGCTCGCGACATAGGCCAGGCTCTCGAAAGTGGTGCTCACCTCATCTCTTTGCGTCGCACTCGTGTTGGAGACATTCGTGTGGAGGACTGCCTGCAGGTTGAGGGTTTTCACGAATGGCTCGACAAACAACAGATAGAAATGCCACAAACATAAAATGAAAAGATATGAAATTACAGAAATTTAAGTACAAGCTTCCAGAGGACCGCATTGCGTTGGAACCCGCTCCTTTCCGCGATGACTGCCGACTGATGGTGATTCGTGCCAAGCGAGACGGAAGAGGGTCTATTGAGCATTACGACTCGTTTCGTGACATCTTGAAAAATTTCAACGAGAAGGATGTCTTTGTCTTCAACGACACTAAGGTCTTTCCCGCTCGCCTCTATGGAAACAAGGAGAAGACGGGTGCCAAGATTGAGGTTTTCCTGCTTCGCGAATTGAACAAGGACATGCGTCTTTGGGACGTTCTGGTCGATCCTGCACGCAAGATTCGCATCGGCAACAAACTCTATTTTGGTGAGGACGAGTCGATGGTGGCAGAGGTGATAGACAACACGACGAGTCGTGGTCGCACACTTCGTTTTCTCTTCGACGGCACTCACGACGAGTTCAAGCGTGCCCTCTTTGCCCTTGGCGAAACGCCCATCCCGAAGCAAATCATCAAGCGCGATGTCTTGCCCGAAGATGCAGAGAACTTCCAGACCATCTTTGCCGAGAAGGAAGGTGCAGTGACGGCTCCTGCAGCAGGTCTTCACTTCTCCCCTCAACTTATGAAAATGATGGAGATCAAGGGCGTGGACTTCGCTTACGTGACTCTTCATTGCGGCCTCAGCAACTTCCGCGAGATAGATGTCGAGGATTTGACGAAGCACAAGATGGATAGCGAGGAGATGCATGTCGACCAGAAAGCTTGCGACATCATCAACAAGGCACACGCGGAAGGACATAAGATTGTTGCCGTCGGAACCACAGTTCAAAGGGTTCTCGAGACGGCAGTCTCTACTGATGGTCAGCTCAAGGAGTATCATGGTTGGACGAATCGCTTCATCTTCCCGCCTTACGACTTCCATTTGGCAGATGCCATGATTGCCAATTTCTACTTGCCATACAGCACAATGTTGATGCTTACATGTGCTTTCGGAGGTTACGACCTCATCATGAAGGCTTATGAGGAAGCGCTTCTTTTCAACAAGAACGACCCCGAAAAGCGCTATAAATTCGGTCCTTACGGCGATGCCATGCTGATTCTCAATGACTGAACTCTACCTTTCTCTGGGCTCCAATCTCGGTGACAGAGCCGAGATGTTGCGCCGTGCCATCATGCTCATTGGCGAGCGGATTGGTGCGGTGCAGCGTGTTTCGTCCTTCATCGAAACCGAACCTTGGGGCTTCGAAAGCGCAAATCCCTTCCTGAACGCTGCCGTGATGGTGCAGACCACACTCACCCCGCTCCAATGCCTGAGGAAAACCCAGCAGATAGAGCGCGAATTGGGACGCAAGACGAAGTCGAAAGGCGGCATCTATCACGACCGACCGATTGACATCGACCTGCTTCTATATGGCGACTTGACGATTTCTACACCACGACTCACCATTCCTCATCCTCGAATGCAGGAGCGCGACTTTGTCATGATTCCGCTCAGAGAAATCCTGCCCTCCATAGGTGAGAGGGAAATGTAACGTGCTACGATTGCAAACAACTAGTGTGACGATTGCAATTATCTAGTGTGACGATGGCGATTGTCGCCTTGTTCTGGCGGATTTGAAATCCGACAGGACTGAATATAAGCATTTTGACCTCCGGCTTTGCCGCCTGCTCCGCGACTAAAATCGCGCCTTGGTGCTAGAGCATCCTAGAATACCTACGGAGCGCAAGAATGTGAAATGTCGGGAAACACTCTACACTCTACACCAACCTGCTTTAATCTATTGAATACTAGCAAGTAATGAG
>JAGCXU010000117.1 GCA_017961145.1 Bacteroidaceae bacterium
CCTTCAGCAACTTTTTGGGCTTTTTGATTGGCCTGATGGAAAGACCGCTGACAGAATCTTCCATCTCCACATCCCAGAATGTAGAGTCCGATAGCTCCTGGCTGGAAGCAGAAAGTGATGAATAAAAATAAGTTTTTCATAATTGTATGTATTATCTGTTTGCAAATATACGAATAATTTCGCTTATTCTCACTTAATCAGGATTTTATTTCCGTTTTCGATGTAGATGCCCTTCTGAGGCTTGCTCAAGCGCTGACCGGCAAGATTGTAAATTCCATGGTTTACGTTGGCATTTACACTCTTTATGCCTGTTTCGTAATCACGGAGGACGATTCCCCTTTTATTTAATGGAGGAACCCTTGTGCCGCCCTGATTGTATGGGTCGTCCCAACGGACAAGCAAATAAGCTCGCAAAGCCCCTATCACACAAGATTCGTCGAATCGGCAGTCGGGCGTTGTGTCGATGAAGTCGATATAGGCATCTTCCTGATAGTCGAACGTTTCGCTGACGTATGAGCCGATGAAAGAGATACCTGCAATGGAAACGGTGTCGCGAGACAATCCAGTCAAGTCCAAGGTTCTGAGGTCGATGCTGAAGTCTTCGTTCGGCACTATAATATAAGGTATATGGGCCTGAGGCTGAAGTTCTTGCTCAAAGATTATCTGTCCATCTTCGTACCTGTCGAGCCTGTAATACTTTCCTTTGCTTGCATCTGGGTTTGTTGGCAGGATTATTGTTGCTATCTGACCTGCGGTAAAGGAAACAGGTTCTTTTTCCTTTTGCAATTGTCGGATATATGCGAATACTTCTTCCTGACGTGGGTCAGCCTTGTATGAACGAGCATACTCGTACGCATCATCAAGTGTTGTGATTGTGTCGTTCACGCATAAACCTTCTCGGGCGTCAGGTGCCTTGTAGAGCATGTTGTTGTCTTGGTAAAAGGCATTGAGGTAATTTACATATGCATGTCCATTGGTCGCAATAGGCATCGACAAGAGTGGGTCTATTATACTAAAAGTTCCGTCATCATCCTTGTATCCAAGCTTTTCATACAAATCATAATGTGTACCCGTTTTCAGCACACGACATTCCGTTCCATCCATCAGTTGATAGGTGTCAAAGGACTTTACCACGTTGTTATTATCCAATTTGTCTCCTATCTCTGCGCTAAAGTTGTAGAGTATGCATTCATTTCCTTGCTGCAGATAAGGTATAGGATAGTCTTCATAATAGTAGTACAAAACAACTCCTGGCAAAGAATCTGTGATGGTATAGACAATGCCGCCATCCTCGCGAATAGGATACCAGTGATTGACATTCAATTCATTTTCATCGTTGCTATTGATTTTCCCCAACATTGTATAGACTTTCCCGCCTATCTCCTCTTGTCCTCCGAGGAAATAATATGTGAAGGTTCTATCTCCAGTGTCAAACCAATACTTCATCCAATCATCGGTCCTGGGCGTAGGTATGTGTTCATATTTATAAACCCATATCGGATTGCCTTCAAGGAAAGATTGGGGCTGGTGGGGTTCTTCTTGCAGTGCCACGATGTTGCCGAAGCCGCTCCAAGGCGAAGTCGTTCTGTACTCTTCTATAGAACCTGCTGGAACATGAAGCGTGGCAGAAGCTATGGGAACGTTTCTGAATGCACCATCCCATGCGATGGGGGCGTTTTCTGCATAGCAATAGACATCTGTCAGATTGCAACAGCCAGAGAAAGCATCATAACATATGTGTTTCATGCTGTTCGGTATCGTCAACGTAGTAAGATACTGATTATTGGGAAAAGCTGCTCCACCAATCCATTCCACACTCTCAGGAATGGTGTAAGACTCTTGTCGGGCACCTTCTGGATAGCAATAAAGCCCTGTTCCTGAATAACTGCCTGTTTTATAATAGTATTGTCCAACTCCATCTTGGCTGAAGAGTACGCCATCTATGGACTTCAGGCATGGGTTCTCTTCGTCCACCTCTATCGATTCAAGAGCGGTGCATCCTTTAAAGGGATTTACATAAATAGGATTGGCCATCCCTGTAGGCGGATCAAGCCAGTCGGGGTCAACAGGATAATAATGTATGATTTCCTCAATGGTCTTGGGTATCCTTACCTTTGTCAATTCGGAATTGTTGTGAAAAGCAGTATGAGTCATACTCTTCACGACAAACGTCTCATCATTGTAGCTGACCTCTGAAGGGATGTCCACCTCGCCAGAGCAATTGTTTCTGCTAGTAAGAACAGCCTCATGTCTGTCTAAGTACAGGAAATAGTTCAGGCCGTCAATGGTCACCTCTACCGTACTCCCCTTTCGAGGCCAGACATCATAGAGTACCTCGCCATTGCGCTCGAAATGAACTAGCATAGAACGGTAGTGACGTTCTTCAGGCTCTATCGCTCCATAAGCAGAAAGAGCTTCATACGGCTTTACTGGTCCGAAAATACATTCACCATCATTCCATGTTGTTACGCCAATACCTTGAATGAAACGAACGCCATTCACATCTGTGTAACTCAATGGTCTTACACCTCCGAAATTTCCTTCATTTATTTCCTCAATTATGCCAAAGACTGCTGTTTCAGAGTTATGGTCATAAGTGGTGCTCAAAATATCTATGAAACTTATCGGCATACCAACTCTCCAATCAAAATTATATGCCATGGCAGGGGAAGGAACATCCCAAGTATCAAAGTAAATGGGAACAGTTGCCATCACTCTCCTGCCATAATTGAGGTATTCATTGATTTTCCCCTCGACTATCAGGAGAGAGAGGGAGTCCGTCCATTCCGAACAATTAGTATAAACACACTTTAAGGAATTATCCCCGAATGTCTCAGAGAAGTAAGGATATGTTCCTTCCACACAATACTCTATTGTTTCGAAGTTCGGCACCCATTCACCATCAACCTTTGAATACCAACTGTCGTACTTCAAAGTGTCAAGCCGAATTTCCGTCCATTTTGTCCCCTCAGGGAAGTACTCTTCTTGGGGAATCCCCACGATATTCCCAAAGCGACTCCAAGGCGATTGTGCCTTATACTTATCAATAGAGCCTGCTGGCACATGGAGTGTGGCAGACTTGAGAGAGGCATAAGGGAATGCACTTGAGACGGCTTCGGGAACTTCATTTGCATCGCAATAGACATCGGTCAGACTGCTGCAACCATAAAAAGCATCATGTCCGATGCTTGTTATGCTTCCAGGAAGGGTGATAGTCTTCAGGTCGGAACAATTATAAAATGCATAGTTATTTATAGTGGCTATGCTATCTGGAATGGTCAAATCTTTTATTTCCTGTCCGTTCATATATAAATGTTTTGCATAGTATAAAGGATTGGAATGAGACTCGCCAAATGTGATTTTACACCATGCTTCCATATCTTTGATGTGAACCTCTGTAAGGCTTTTGCAATTCCAGAATGCTCCACTGCCGATGTGCGTTAAATAATTAGGAATGGCGATAGAGGTCAGAGTCCTGCAATCAAGGAAAGCATCTTCTCCGATGCTAGTCACACGATATGTTTTCTCATCCTTTCCGACGAACTCGGGAATAACAAGACTCCCTGAATAGGAGCCTGGGTTGTTGCTTGACGTCACTTCTGCCTCATTCTCCGAGAAATTGTAATAAATGCCGTTAATATAGGCGTCGTAGGCGCATGCCCCTATCGGGAGCACTAATGTCATTAAGAGAAATAAAAGATTACGTTTCATTGTTGCATTTCGTTTTGCGTTTCTGAGTGCAAATTTATGTGGTTTTGCAGTTTCTTCCAAATAAATTCACTCCCAAGTGCTCCCAACTTATGAAAATTTTTGTGTTTTGGGAGTGGTTGGGAGTAGAATTTCTTGCTTGTCATGTGAGAAAGGCATAACTTTGCGCCATGAAAGACAACGGACAGCGGACAACAGACAACAGATGAGGAAGACATTATTTATATTATTAGGCGTGTTGGCTTTGCTTTCTTGCAGGGAAGACAGGCAGGATGGGCAGTTGCTCGGCAGCATCGAACAGACGTGGCAGTTGTGCGAGGTCTCGTTGCCAGAAGCAGAGGCCCGAGCTGAGACGCTGGAGGACTCTGTGCAGAAGGCATCTGAACTCGTTCGGCAAAGGTACAGTCTGCTGACAATACGTTTGCGGGACAAGCGGTGCATGATTCCCTCCTCTCCTGACTCGGCCAGGCAGACGATGTCCTATTTCGAAGGTCGCAAGAACACGACAGACAAGGAACGGGCCTGCTACTATCTGGCAAGTGCCTATCGCGACCTGAAGGACTATCCCAGAGCCGTGAACCTTTTCCTGAAAACGGCAGACATTGCGGAGCAAGACAAAGATGCTGACACGCTGATCTGGCAAAACGCGCTTTCGCAGTTGAGGAACCTCTACATGCTCCAACTCAATTATGAGGAGGAGCTGGATGTGGCTCTGCACTCCGTAGCCCTTGCCAAGCAATCGGGAAAGAACCTGGAATGCTATCTGATGGATGCGGCTTCTGCATACAAGCACCTGAACGACACGATGAAAAGCCTTCTGTATTGCGACCAATCGTACAGCATCATCAAGGAAGAAGGCAGTCAGTCGAAGCACGGTCGCATCCTGGCTTCCTTGCTGGCAACATATTCCGACTATCAGGAGTATGACAAGGTCGACAGTCTGCTGCCCATCATATACCGTTTGCCGAAAGAGCAGCGTCCACAAAACTACGAACTTTGCCTTGCGAAATGCCACGAGAACAAAAACCTGACGGACTCTGCCATCGTATATTACAAGGTTGCCTACGGAAAAATGAATAATGTGGCAGGAAGGTACGAAGCCTCTGCAGGTCTGCAAAGGTGCTATCTGCAAAAGGGAGACTACAGGCAAGCGGCACTGTGGGGACAGCGTTTGCAGGAGACCAACGACACCATCGTTGCGGAACGGGCTTTCGAGCAGACACAGAGAGCAAGGGACGAGTACCGCTATCTCCGCGACAAGGAAGCAGAAAGAGCCATCGTGCAGAGAAGCGAACGCATCGTCTTCTTCTCCGTCATAGCAGGTCTGGTACTTCTGAGCCTCGTGATGGGAATGGTGGCTTTCTATCACTACAAGCAGAAGAAACTCACGGAGCAGCTCGTCGGAAAAGACAAATTGCTGGAACATAAGGCAATGGTCAACAAGGAACTGACACGCATCGCTCTCATGAACATCGCGACAGAGAAGGCTGAAAACGTCATCGCTCACTTCCACGATGTTGCAGCGGGCCGGTCGAAGCTGGAAGAAGGCTCGTGGGAAGGACTGATGGCCGCCATAGAAACGCTGTATCCGGACTTCCTGGAAACGGTTCAGGAAAGGCTGAACGGGCAAATGCGTGTACCTTTGCTCCGGACAATATGCCTGCTCAAGATTGGCATGAAGCCTGCCCAGATTGCCAACGTGATGGATGCCAAGATACAAACCGTCTGGAACAGGGTGAAACGTGCGGAAGAAATCTGTGGCGACATGCTGGCTGTGTCGGAATGACTTGTCCCTCAGGATATCCCGAAGAAAAAAGTTTCAAACGAAATCAAAAACACTCGTCACTCATCACCAATGCCACTTAAGTCATTGTACATCAATCATATACGTGGATGATGAGTTGGTGAAGAGTGGTGAAGAGACTCTTCACCCTGCTACTATCTGAGAACCAGACGATTATAATGGAATGGTGATGAGTGATGAGTAAAATGCAAATTCATTTTATTCAAAATTCCCCAATCTGCCTACATGCCTACATATAAATTAAGAATGAAGGCTGCGATTAAGCGAAAGCAGAGCCAAATTTGTTTGTTCCGCCTGCGCCTGAGCACCTACGGAGCGCAAGAACTTTGCCGAGCGAGAGCAGTCTCGACGAGGTCAAGAATTAAAGGTCTGTGTTCGGACGGATTTGAAATCCGGATGAGGTTAGTATAGGCGAAGCAGGTCTTAGGCGGCAAAGCCGGAGTTCAAAATCCGTCCGAACGTGGCACTAGATGATTGCAAACATCACACTAGTAAATCGCAATCGTCACACTATACGATTGCAAACGTGGCACGTTATGTTTGCCAACTTCACCTATCTAGTTTTTCATCAACTCGTCGTAATCTACATCTTCACGAATGATGCGGTGTCGGCTACAATCGTATTCGGGCGAAAGGATATCGAGTTCAGGCTTATAGTCTGCATGACTGATGCCTGCAAGATGGAACAGGGCGAAGGGCAACATCGTGGCTATGAACGGTTTGTGCTGCGCAGCCACTATCTCATCAAACAAGTCGGGATGGTTTGCCTTGAATGTATCTGAGACGTAGAACAGGAAGGGTATCTCGTACTGATACTTTGCTATCTCGGGCGTCATTTGGTCGCTATTTGTCCGATAACACGAGTTTCGCCAATCGTAAACCTCTTCTCCGTGGTCGGAAAGATAAATAGCCACGACATCCTGCTCTGCATACTTGTCGAGCAAGGCTGCCACCACAGCATCGTCATAGAGCGTGGCATTGTCGTATTCTGCCACTATCTGTCGGCCCTCGTAATCTGTAAAGTCATTCTGCACACTATCGGCCGTGAAATGATTAAACTCGGCAGGATAGCGTTCGCGATAGTCCTCGTGCTGCCCCATCAGGTGGAAGATGAGCATCGAAGGACGGGCTGCCAACGTATCTGCAGGAGGCAACTCGGACAACAAATCCATGTCGTATTGAGTAGCCTCTGGGTTCATATACGTAAACTGCAACTGCCTGAGTCTCTTCTGATTGAAGATTGTGCCACCAGCATGGCCATGATGTTCCTTGTTGTGCTTCTCGCCTGCATAATGATTGGTGATAAACCAGACGTCGTATCCTGCCTTACGGAAAATAGCAGGAAAGAGTGTGCAGTCCACCCAATCGCGATTGCAACCTGGATAATACGTCGAGAACATGTGGCGAAGGGTCTTGCTTGTGACATTATATGGCGAGATGGCATCGTCGAAGACAACAAGGTTGCCCTGCTCTTTCAAACGGCAAAGGTTGGGAGTAGTCTGCCGAGCCTCAGGATTGTAAAGCGGGGAATGGTACTTATTGTACGATTCTCCAAGGAGGAAAATAATGATTGGGGAACGATAGGAACAACTGTCCACCTCAGTCTTCTCGATGGTCTTCTCGAGCTTTCCCAACTCTTTCGTACTCACCACGTTGAGTGCGTGACCGTAAAGGAAACGGATGAAGGGACTGTTGCGCAAGGGCATGTACTTGTTCTCGGAAATCCTTGTCGTCACCTCAGCAGTATAAGACTGGTACAGACGATAGTAGGAATAGCCTTGGCAGGAAGCGGACAAGAGGAGCAGAAGCAGGAAAAGCCAAGCTCCCTTGAGTTTCGTTTTTGGGGAAAAGAGCTTACTAATCAGCCAGGCCAAAAGTATCATGCCAAAAGTGATGGCCGCCCCCAAAGCCAACTGCCCTGCTACGCCATGACCTTTCAGGAACTCCGTTGCCTCGCGCCTATGCGTTTCTAAAATGAGTTGCAACACAGTCATTGAATATGGCGACTGATAGCAAATAATGCTGAACACCTCGCCTCCAAGCAACAGGATACATATCACCCAGACAAGCCAGGAAAGGCGAATGCGCTTAAGCCAATATGCTAACAAGGTCAGCAAATAGCAATCGAAGATGGGAGGTGCAAAGACAAATGGCTTGGGGAAAGCTCCTGTAGCATAGCACATCACAGGAATGACAATACAGGAAAGCAGTAAAAGGAAGATGAACAGTACCTTTTGCTCCTGTATTGGTTTCAAGATGAGATGTATAATCCTAGACATCATATTGTGTTAATTCGCTTGCAAAGATACAATTTATTACTCAAAACACAAAATCTCACAACAACTTTTGATACCTTTTGAATAAAGAAAAGCCCCCTGCAGAGATTCCGCAAGGGGCTTCGTTTCGCCCTCTAAGAGGGAAGTAGAGAGTGGCTTATTGTCCTGCCATGATGTTAAGGACAGCAACGAAGTCGGCAATAGTAACCTCGCCATCACCATTGACGTCAGGATTACCTGGAACTTCATGACCAGCCATAGCGTTCAAGACAGCCACGCCATCAGCTATGGTTACCGCACTGTCGGCATTAACATCACCCTTCAGAAGACCAACCAGTACTGTTCCGCGATTCATATCGAAGGTGATGATGTACTCGTGAGTCTCCTCAGTATTCTCCTCATCCCAGTTCATGTACCACTTGCGGTCTTGTCCACGAATCAGGTCACCCGTCACGACACCATCCTCGAGGATGAGTTTGTTCTCGTCACTTCCGTAGCGACCTTCGTTCCAACCTCCGCGAGTAGCAGTTGAGTGTTCAATCGAACCAGTATTGGAACGGCAGGAGAAGATGGTGAAGTTGGGATACATGTTCTCCAAATCATCTCTGTAGAAAGTAACGACACCCTGATAAACGCCATTTCCCTTGTGAGGAAGAGGAGCCATCTCGTCGTTCTTCCAACGATGTTGTGCGCCATTGGTGTTGATGATAGAACCTACAACATAGACGTTGTCGTGCCAGGGATATTCTCCAACGAGATTGAAGACGATGCTGCTGTCAGCAGGATTGTAAATAATGTTGTATTCGCCACCAACCATCTGGAGGTCGTTGCCTGCGTTCTTGACAACCTTAAAGGTCTTAACAGCGGGAGTCACGAAGCGACGTGTGCTCTGGTCAGCCTTATAGACTTCTTCCATACGGCTGATATAGACACCAGCACGAGCATTGGCGTTAGCCAGATTAGCACGGTTCTGCACTTTCACACCAGTAGCGACAAATGTACCGTCCTCCTGGAGTATCATGGGATAAGCCGTGTGATGTGTGCCATAAGTAAGTTCATTGCCTTCGGCATCAAGCAGGTCACCCTGAACGTAATAACCACCGCCAATAGAAGGATTGTTGAGAATCGACTCACGATAGTCGCGAGCCTCTTCGTCAGTAAGGTCACCTGTAATATAATGGTCTTCTATCTCACTTGCAACTGTAGCAAAAGCTTCGCTAAGATCAGGATTGCTCTCTGCAAGCTCGTCTGCCTTGTCGCTACAATATGAGCGCAAGTTCTCGAGTTCTTGATAAGCATCATAGCTGTCAAGAATGGTGTTGAACTCGTCGTTAAGTTTCTTGATAGCTGCAAGCTTTTCTTCGAGAGTTCCTGCTTGCTGAGCTTCTTCCATGTAAGATTCGATGTTCTCGATATGACTCCAGCTATAGAACATAGCCCATTGTTCATCATGAACATATTTAAGTGCATCAAGATGTTTCTGGAAGTTCTCCATCATAGCATCAAAAGCTTCTTCGCCATAACCACGATAAATCAGTTTGAACTTACCCCACATCGTCATACCGCTCTCGTACCAA
>JAGCXU010000118.1 GCA_017961145.1 Bacteroidaceae bacterium
GCAAGATGGCTCTCCCTGAAGTTGCCGAGAAGAATGGCAAGAAGATTGCAGTTATCGGCTCAGGTCCTTCTGGATTGAGTTTTGCAGGCGATATGGCGAAAGCCGGTTACGACGTGACAGTCTTTGAGGCTTTGCACGAGATAGGTGGCGTGTTGAAGTACGGCATACCCGAATTCCGTTTGCCAAACGCGATTGTCGATGTCGAGATACAGAACTTAGAGAAGATTGGCGTTAAGTTCGTCAAGGATTGTGTCGTGGGTAAGACCATCTCTGTTGCAGAGTTGGAGGCCAAAGACTACAAGGGAATCTTCGTAGGCTCTGGCGCAGGTCTGCCAAACTTCATGAACATTCCTGGCGAGAACTCTAACGGCATCATGTCTTCCAACGAGTATCTGACACGAATCAACCTGATGGATGCAAGCAATCCAGAGTATGCTACTCCCATCAAGAAAGCGAAAAATGTGATGGTTGTGGGTGGTGGAAATACCGCTATGGACAGCTGCAGAACCGCGAAACGCCTTGGTGCTGAGCGAGTTATCCTCGTCTATCGCAGAAGCGAGGAAGAGATGCCAGCTCGATTGGAAGAGGTGAAGCATGCTAAAGAAGAGGGAATAGAGTTCCTCACTCTGCACAATCCTCTTGAATATCATGCAGATGAGAAGGGAAATGTCTGCGAAGTGGTACTCCAGAAGATGGAGCTTGGCGAACCTGATGCAAGTGGTCGTCGTTCTCCTGTGCCCATTCCTGGAGCAACCGAAACTATTGCTATCGACCAAGCTATCGTGGCTGTGGGCGTGAGTCCTAACCCTCTCGTTCCCAACTCGATACAGGGTCTCGAGCTTGGTCGCAAGAATACTATCGTCGTGAACGAAGGTATGCAGACGAACATTCCGACCATCTTTGCTGGTGGCGACATCGTTCGAGGCGGAGCGACAGTCATCCTGGCTATGGGCGACGGACGTCGTGCTGCTGCGGCCATGCAGGAGTATCTGACGAAAGAATAAAGGTGGTTTGAAAACGTCACACTGTTAAAATGCAAACGTAACACTATATGATTGCAATCGTAACACTTTACGTTTGAGATTTAACAGTGCCACGTTTTACGACCTACCACGCTAACTCAAATTAAACACAATATATCGTGAGCGGACTTTATACAATATTATTGCTCGTTTGCAGCAACATCTTTATGACGCTTGCCTGGTACGGCCATCTGAAGCTGAACCAGTCAGGCATCTCCACCAATTGGCCGCTTTTCGGCATCATAGCTTTCTCGTGGGGAGTTGCCTTCTTCGAATACTGCTGCCAAGTGCCTGCCAACCGTATCGGCTTTGTCGAAAATGGCGGACCTTTCACCTTGATGCAGCTCAAAGTCATACAGGAAGTCATCTCTTTGATTGTGTTCTGCATCATAGCCAACCTGCTTTTCCAAGGGCAACATCTGCATTGGAATCACTTGGCCGCACTCGTTTGTTTGGTTCTTGCTGTTTATTTCATATTCAAGTAGTTACCTATAAGTACATGAAGAAAACGTTTATCATACTTTTGGCTCTGTTCCTTTCGCTCAATCTTTCTGCTCAGAAGAGGGGAAAGAAGGCGAAAGAGCCTGTCTATACCGTCACTCCTCAAGAAGCGATGGCTGCCTATGACTTTGCTCTTGCCGAGGAAATACTGGAGCATCAGATTGCCGACCTGACCAAGAAGAAGCAGCCTACTTTCCAGGAAGAGGCTATGCTCGAAGCTGCTCGAAAGTCGCAAATCAAGCTTCATGCCACAGAGCAAGTGACCTTTATCGACAGTATGATTCTGCCCAAGAAACAGGTCTTGCAGCAGATTAAACTGTCGGAAGAATGCGGTTCAATCATGAACTATGCCGACTTCTTCAAGTCTGGGAAGCATGATGGTACGCTTTTCCGAAACGAACTCGGCAACAGAATTGTCTATGCAGAACCCAATCAGAATGGACATCTACGCCTGAAAGAGAAATCCCTTATTGGTGGAGAATGGTCGATGGAGAACCAACTGAAAGGTTTCGGAGAGGAAGAAGAGGACAACCTCAACTTCCCATTCATGCTCACGGATGGCATCACTATGTATTATGCTGCGGAATGCGAGGAAAGCATAGGTGGATACGACATCTTCATGACGCGCTATGACGCTGACAACCAGCAGTTTCTGGCGCCTGAGAATATTGGCATGCCTTTCAACTCGCCTGCCAACGACTACCTGTTGGTCATAGACGAATACCAGCAGTTAGGATGGTTCGTGACAGACCGCAACCAGCCTGTCGATACAGTTTGCCTCTATACATTCATCCCAACAGAGACCCGTCGAATCTATAATGAGCAGGAGCTTGGAGCGAAGAAACTGGCTTCGATGGCCCGCATCTCGTCCATCAAGGACACTTGGAAAGACATGAATGCCGTCAATTCCGCTAAGAAAAGGCTTGCTGATGCACGAAAAGGTGTGAAAAACGAGGCAAAGAACCGCGATTTCACGTTCGTCATTAACGATTTGAGGACCTATTATACTCTATCCGATTTCAAGGACCCTCTGGCTCAACAAAAGGCTAAGATTTGGGTTGAGACACAGAAAGAATACGATACGAAAGCGGCAGAATTGGCAACTCTTCGTGCCAAATATGCAGCTATGAACGAGGTTCAACGCCTACAGATTGCCGCACAGATTCGACTGACGGAAACTTCTCTGGAACGTCTTGCAGCCGACAAATTGGCCCTTGAAAAGGAAATACGCCGCACAGAACTTAACAAATAACACCACCCACCATGAAGAAGTACGAACCCTCAGAGCTTATCATCAACGAAGATGGAAGCGCGTTTCATCTTCACATCAAGCCAGAACAGCTGGCAGACCGTGTCGTCCTTGTAGGCGACCCAGGTCGAGTTGATACTGTTGCCAGCCATTTCGACACGAAGGAATGTGACATACAAAGTCGTGAGTTTCATACAATTACCGGAACATACCAGGGGAAACGCATCACTTGCCTCAGTCATGGCATCGGTTGTGACAACCTCGACATCGTGATGAACGAGTTGGATGCCCTCGCAAATATCGATTTCAAGGAGCGCGTGGACAAGCCCGAACATCGGACTCTCACGCTTGTTCGTATCGGTACTTGTGGCGGATTGCAGCCCGACGCGCCCTTGGGGACCTTTATTGCCAGCGTGAAGAGCATCGGCTTCGACGGCTTGCTCAACTATTATGCTGGCCGAAACGACGTCTGCGACCTTGAGATGGAAAAGGCTTTCACAAGTCACATGGACTGGTCTCCCCTGAAAGGAGCGCCATATGTGGCAACCGCAAATCCTTCCCTCATAGAGCAAGTTGCAGGCAAGGAAATGCTTCGCGGCATCACGGTGGCTTGTGGCGGCTTCTACGGACCTCAGGGCAGACAGATTCGCCTCAAGATACAAGACCCAAAGCAGAACGAGAAGATTGAATCCTTCCGCTATGTTTCCGACGGAAAAGAGCTGAAGATTTGCAACTTCGAGATGGAGTCGTCAGCTCTTGCAGGCCTTGCTGCCTTGCTCGGACATCGTGCCATGACCTGCTGCATGGTTATTTCCAACCGTTATGCCAAA
>JAGCXU010000119.1 GCA_017961145.1 Bacteroidaceae bacterium
ACGAAGAGACCATCAAGAAGCGCTTCGCAGTCTATCAGAACCAGACAGCTCCCCTGATTGACTGGTTCGAGCGTGAAGGCATCCGTCACACTTTCCGTTGGGCAGACACTCCTAACAAGGAAGACATGATTGCATCCATCTTCAAGTTCCTCGACACACAGAAATAATGGCTGAATCGAACTTCGTAGATTACGTCAAGATTTGCTGCCGCTCGGGTAAAGGTGGCAGAGGTTCTATGCACATGCATCGTGCCAAATATGTTCCCAATGGCGGTCCTGATGGCGGAGATGGTGGGCGAGGAGGACATGTATATCTGCGAGGCAACCACAACTACTGGACACTGCTGCACCTTCGCTTCGAGCGTCATGTCTTTGCAGGACATGGAGGCAATGGTGGTCCGAGTGGAAGTACGGGAGCAGATGGCGAAGATAGGTACATCGATGTCCCTTGTGGAACCGTTGTTTATGATGCAGAGACAGGCGAATATCTCTGCGACGTGACGGACGACGGGCAAGTCGTGATGCTCCTGAAAGGCGGTCGAGGTGGCATGGGAAACAAGCATTTCGCCACTTCTACGAATCAGGCTCCGCGCTATGCTCAGCCTGGCGAGCCGATGTTGGAGCGGACCGTTATCCTCGAGTTGAAGCTGCTTGCCGATGTCGGACTTGTAGGCTTTCCCAATGCAGGAAAGAGCACCTTGCTCAGTTCCCTGTCGAGTGCGCGTCCGAAGATTGCAGGCTACCCCTTCACCACGATGGAACCTTCGCTCGGCATCGTGCCTTACAGGAACGGACAATCCTTCGTGATGGCCGACATTCCGGGCATCATCGAGGGTGCTTCCGAAGGTCGGGGCTTGGGACTTCGCTTCCTGCGTCACATCGAGCGCAACTCCCTCCTGCTCTTCATGGTGCCTGGCGATACGGATGATATCAGACATGAGTATGAAATCCTGCTGGGAGAGTTGCGGAACTTCAATCCCGAGATGCTCGACAAGCAAAGGGTTCTCGCCATTACGAAGAGCGACCTTCTGGACGACGAGTTGCAGCAGATGCTTTCCGAAGACCTTCCCGATGACCTGCCTTACGTCTTCATAAGTGCCGTTACGGGAAGTGGTCTCGACAAGCTCAAAGACCTTCTTTGGACGGCTCTCAATAGCGAGAGCAACAAGCTGGCAGCCATCACTCATCAAGAGACAATTGTCCATCGAAATAAGGACATAGCCGCTTTCCGTCAGGAACTGCTCGACGAGGGCGAAGACGAAGAGATTGAAATCCTTGATGACGATTTTATCGAGGATGTGGACGAAGATGATTTGGAAATGTAGATAATTAGAAATGTAGAAGTTTTCTTATTTTCTTATTCTCTTATTTTCTTATTATGAACAAATTGATTGTTTATAACACTCCCTCTTGGCTCACGGCTTTCTCTACTGGAAAGGCTTGTGGGGTTGAGGCACTCGGTTTCCAAGTTGAAGACCTTGCCCTGCCTCGCCAAGTCCATTCGGATAATGTCCTGTGGATGCACGAAGCGGGACGTCCAGAAGCGACGGATGCCGTGATTACGGATGTGCCTGGTCTTTGTGTCTGTGTCAAGACGGCAGACTGCATTCCCATCCTGCTTTACGATACAAAGCAACGCATCGTTGCAGCTGTCCATGCTGGCTGGCGAGGAACTGTGAGCCGTATCGTGCAGAAGACTTTCAAACTGATGCAGCCCCTTGAACCAACTGATATTCATGCGATTATAGGTCCGGGCATTTCCCTCGAGCAGTTTGAAGTGGGCGATGAAGTCTATGATAAGTTCCAGCAGGAGCGCTTCCCGATGGAAAAAATTGCAAGGCGTTTCCCTTCAGGACGCTGGCACATCGACCTTTGGGAAGCAAACAAGTGGCTCCTCGAAGAGATGGGCGTGGAAGATGTCTTTGTGGAAGGCACATGCACACGTACATCAATGGATTTCTATAGTGCCCGTCGCGAAACAATCAATACAGGCAGAAACTACAATGGAATCTACATTAATTCATAGTTCATAATTCATAGTTACGGGATGAATAGAGTCTTACTTTGCCTGCTGCTTCAATGGTCCATGTTCAATGTTCCATGTTCAATTGTACAGGCTCAAGACGAGCCAGTTGATATCGACGAGTGGCAGGTCATGAAGGTGGAAGCGGCCAAAGACCCCTTTACCAATCGAGACCAGTTCACGATAAACTTTGCCAACTATACTGTCGAGGAGTGGTGCTATCCGCTTCCCGGAGCCAAGATGAACAGTCCCTATGGTGGGTCGCGGCATCATGGTGGAACTGACTTGCAAACTTTTGCAGGCGACACGACCAGAGCGGCTTTCCCTGGCGAAGTCATCCTGTCGGGCCCTTATTATGCCTACGGAAACTGCGTCATCCTGCGTCATGCGAATGGTTTGGAGACTTTGTACAGCCATCATTCTCGCAATCTTGTCAAGGTGGGGCAGTGGTTGCAACCCGGAGATCCAGTCGGTCTGGAAGGCCATACAGGCAGAGCGACAGGCGACCATCTGCATTTCGAGACGCGAGTGCGGGGCAGGTCTTTCGATTCCTCGCGCATCTTCGACCACGAAAACCACACACTCATCCGCCAAATCTTTGTTGTCACGAAACTGAAGAACGGTGCCCTAAAATTCACCTCCGCAAAGGTCGAGTAACAGAAAAGTCCCTGCCAAAGCAGAGGCTTTTATTAGTTTAGGGTTTAGTGTTTAGAGTCAGTTGGAAGTTCAGAGTTTTAATCCTTAATTCTTCTTTCTTAATTCTTAATTATCACGTGTGACGATTGCGATTGTATAGTGTCAAATTGGCCGACATCACGTTTGACGTTTGCCAACATCACGTGTAAAGTTCCGAGTTTACCCTGCAGTAGTTCCCTTATCTTTCACGTTGACAAGTCTGCGTTTTAGCGAGAGGAGAGTCAAATCCGGATTTGAACTTTTCCAAGCGTGAGCAGGCTCGTGGTGGATTCGTGAGCGTCAGCTCATGCAGCGGAAACGGGCCCTGTTTTCGATGCCTTGAACCTCTGTTCTAAATCCACCACAAAGTTACGAAAAATTCTTGAATTACGCAAGCAAATAGGCAATTATTTTTACACGAAAATGAAAGTTTTTAGCGAGATGAGAAATGCAGAAAGTAGGAAAGTAGGAAACACGACATTAAGGTGTTTCGGGGGCGGCGAAAAGCAGAAAAAGGACATTTCTTAGTAAAAGTTTCTTATTATTTATATTAGATTATAT
>JAGCXU010000120.1 GCA_017961145.1 Bacteroidaceae bacterium
CTCGGCCTCCTCGTCGGCGATGAGCAAAGACATCACCGCGAGTCGCAACTCAGCGTGCAATAACGGGTCTAATGGTTGGAAAGCCATACTACTTTTGCTTTTTAAGCATCAAGCCGGGGAGCATCAGACCGACAAGTGCAAAGAGGAAGATAAACCCGCAAGGCTGGATGAGACTCAACTTGGTAAACTCTGTAGGTGGCAAGAGACGACCTAATAAAACCGAGAATAAACCACATTTCAATATCACGAAGGACAGAAATCCGAACCATACCAACGAGTTCCTCTTAAGGATCAGACCTGTTATGCTAACCGCCACAGCCAGCAAGGTAATGACAGGTGGCGTTATGTGCATTCCAGCATAAAGAAAGACTTCGGGACTCTCATAGTGTTGCAAAACGATATTCCATACGGTAGCAATAACGACATAAACAAGGGAAAAAGCCAGAATGGTGTACCAAGTCTTCTTGACCAACATGCCTACAAAACTCTCAGGAACAGGCACGCGATTCCTGTTGACATACTTCATCACGAGCCAAATAACGACAGGCAGGGCAAACCAAAGCAAATGAAAAAGAGGAGTCCAACTCAAAAGGTTGGCACTTGCCACGATAACAGACATTATCATCGCTATCAAACCCGTTACGAAAAGCCACTCTCCCGTATCTTTCGACACAGCTCTGCGACTCTTTTCAAGCTGTTCGGTGATAATCTCAAGACTGCGCTCAGCAGTCAGCTCCATGTTTTCTTCCATAGTTTCTTGTGTTAAGTTGTTATTATTAAAGTGTTTCGTCGTTCATTTTAATGTTCGACGATGCAAAGGTAAACAAGTTTATAATATAAACCAAACGTTTTACAAGAAATCTTTCGATTTGTTACATCTTTTAACATTTCGTGATAAAAAAACTATGGACTTTGGACTCATAACTATGAACTTTTTCGTATCTTTGCAGTCGAAACACTATATAAATATAATAAGGTATGGGAAAGTTTAGTTTGATGGCATTGCCCTACGAGGCAGATGCCCTGCAACCAGTCATCAGTAAGGACACGATTGGCTTCCACCACGGCAAACATCTGGCAGCCTACGTCAATAACCTCAACGCACTTCTGCCTGGCAGCGGATTTGAGGAGGCAAGCCTCGAGGAGATTGTCTGCAAGGCAAGTGGCGGCATTCTCAATAATGCGGGACAAATCTTGAACCATGAACTCTACTTCCGTCAGCTTGCATCCAAGCCAACGAAAGCAGAGCCTACGGGTGCTTTGGCTGAGGCAATCGTTCGCGACTTCGGTTCGTTCGAGGCTTTCAAGGACGAGTTCCAGAAGAAGGGAGCGACCCTCTTCGGCTCAGGTTGGGTGTGGCTCTCGGCAGACAAGGACGGCAAGCTCGTCATCACGCAAGAGGTGAATGCCGCCAATCCCATCCAGAAAGGCCTTACGCCTCTGCTGACCTTCGATGTCTGGGAACATGCTTACTACCTCGACTACCAGAATCGTCGCCCAGACCATCTCGCCGCGCTTTGGCAGATTATTGATTGGAATGTCATAGAGGGAAGAATGAAAAATGAAATAATGAGGGAATGAAATAAGGAAAGAACAATGGAAAAAGTCAAGATATACTACTCTCTTTGGCGAATGCTGCTGCTCATCTTGGCAAGCATCCTCTTCGTCCTTGCCGGCATCTTTATCCTCCACATGCACAACAACATGTTTCAACTGGTGGCGGGATGGGTAAGCATCTTGTTCTTCGGCTTCTGCGGCATCGCGTTTCTCTGTTCGTTTTTGAAAGAAAGACTCTTCGACCAGCCTCACTTGACCATTACCGACGAGGAACTCACCTACCGAAGAGTGAAGACGTCGCACGTGCGCTTTGCCGACGTCGCGTCCTTCGAGGTCAGGAAACTTGGTGATAACGAGTTCATTGCCATCAACTACAAGCCCAACGTAGAACGGCAAAAGATGCAGGACGCCAGCATCTTCGGCTTCCTCCTTCGTTCCATGAACAAGCAACTCATCAATGCTCAGGAGTCCATCTCCGTTTCAGACATTAGCATGAAGGCAGACGAGTTGTGCCAGTTGTTGAATGAAAAATTAAAACAAGCTTGATGGCAGAGGACGTTATCGCATATCTGGAGTCGCTTCGCAACGAGAAGCAACGCAAGGTGCTCATGGGCTTCTTCAAGACCGGAAAAGGTGAGTACGGCGAGGGCGACGAGTTCCTCGGGCTGAAAGTGCCGCAGACAAGGGAGGTCGTCAAAGCCGTCTGGAAGGACTTCCCCTTGGAAGAAGTGCCGAAGCTGCTGATGAACCGATGGCACGAAGTTCGTCTTTGCGGCTTGCTCATCCTTGTGGCGAAGTTCGAAAACCTCGCCACAAAGCGGCTTATAAACGACGAAGCAGCCATTCGCGCTCGCGATAATATATTAATAATGTACCTCAAGTATGCTGAGCGAGCGAACAATTGGGACCTCGTCGACCTGTCTGTCCACAAGATATTGGGTGCTTGGCTGCTCCTGCCAACATTCCTCGGCGACAGAGATTACAAGATAAATGTCCTCGACAGCCTTGCCAAAAGCACAAACCTCTGGAAGCAACGCATGAGCATCGTCTGCACTTGGAAGACAACTCAGCAGGGCGACCCGTTCTGGTGCCTGCGCTATGCCGAGATGCATCTCCTGCATCCGCACGACTTGATGCACAAAGCGGTGGGCTGGATGCTACGTGAACTTGGCAAACGCATCTCGATGGACTTATTGAGAAACTTCCTTTCTCTTCATGCTCACGAGATGCCTCGGACCGCTCTTCGCTATTCTATCGAGAGGATGTCGGAGCAAGAGCGGCAATACTGGATGCAGAAAAAATGAACCTCCATGCAACCTTTTGACCGGTTCAAACGTTTATCTAATAGAACAAGTCATCAATAAAACGCGCATCAAGAAGTGTGCCTTTGTGTTAAAGCATCAATGAACCGCGAACAATTCACCTTTCTCGTCCGCAAAGAACTGCCAGGCTTGCGTCGCTTCCTATTGGCTGCGTGCAGCGGCAACGGGCAGGAAGCAGACGACATCGCTCAGGAGGCTTTACTCAAGGCATACACGGCATCGACTGGTTTCGAGGACGAAGGCGGCTTCTCGCGCTGGCTTTACAGGATTGCATGCAACTGCTTGGCTGACCATCAGCGAAAGGATTCGGTTCGTGCCGGCACATTAAGCATAGAGAAGGCTTACAGCATATCGTCTGCCTCTCATTCCGACGAAACCTTCGACTACCAGGAACTGTATCGCGCCATCGATGGCTTGACGACGGGCGAACGAACGGCCGTGCTACTCTTCTACATGGAAGACCGTCCCGTCAAGGAAATCGCGACCATCATGAACACGAGCGAAGGGACGGTCAAAGCAAGCCTGTCGAGAGGAAGATCACATTTAAGGGAAAAGTTAAAAGGTTAAAGAAGAACTATGAAAGACCAGAAACTTTACGACATATTCCATTCCTACCATCCAGAGATGAGTAGCGAAGAGGACTTCATGGCTCGGCTGAACGAGCAGATGGATGCAATTGACAAGAAAAGGATTCCCTCTGTTTGGGAGAGGACAAGGCTGAGACCTTTCCTTCCCTGGGCAGCAGGCATAACAGCGGCAATTGCCGTGGGGCTGTTCCTCTTCAAGCCTTCGAAAGGAAATGACTTGCAAGAGGCAGACATCTATCCTGCGCGTTC
>JAGCXU010000012.1 GCA_017961145.1 Bacteroidaceae bacterium
ATCTTTGGCAACTTTTTTCTGAGCGTTAAAACCTTTAGGATCGCGCTGCTTGGATAGTTCTGTAGCCGAGGCTTCAGCCAAGATGTTAAGGGCGATTTCAAGGTTCGTCATGTTATCACGAAGATTCTCCTTCTTGAGTCCTTTGAATTGCTTGTATTGTTTGGTAGAGAAACCGCTCCACTCGCGAGTGATAATATCAGTGAGAGAAGCATATTCCAAGCCTTCCTGTACTCCTGTACGTTTCCATTCGTCGGTAAGTTCTTTTCGTACCTCAATACTTTTGATGCGCTGGTTAATCCATGCATCGCTATAACCAAGACGTTTGTAGTCAATAATGGCCTGGTCGATACTCAGTTCCGGGTCTTGCATCTGGTCGATGCGCTGACTGGCAACTTGTGCCATCCATTGCTTGAACGGCTCTGCCTTGGGCGATGGAATGGACTGGATGATACGGAAAAGACCTTCTTGATTGGCGCAATTCACCCGTTGTTTGCCTCCTGAAGTTTGTATCGAGAGGGGGGTGACAATTTGTCCCCACCCTTTAGCAAGTTCAGGGTCACGCTTCTTCATTTTCTTAATGTAATCAGTTGGGTTAACACTATCTGTTAGTGCTTCCACAACATCTACTACGCAGAAGTACCACTTCTCTTCCTGATCGTCCCACGCGGTACGTACTTTACGTTCTTGGAACAGTTGTATTGCTTGTTTCTTAGTCATATCGTTTTTGTTTTATTTCAAATGAAGGTTTCTGAAATGATGATTTGTGGGTCGGAAACTTTGGGTACAGCTTCTTCCTGTTTTTCCTTACTGATGGTCTGGTATTCGTCCACAAGAGAAAGGATTTCCCTTTTCAGCTTGTCTTCGTCTTGCTTAATCTGCATCTTATCACCCTTGTATGGTTTCGACAAGTCTCGCAGTCGGCGAGGCAATTGGGTATAAACGCCATTGTTGATATAAGCCGTAAGGATGTCGCATTGAACTTTCACCATACTATCCGTAAAGGTTTGTTTCAGTTTGCGCAGGAAGTTCAGCGCCGTCTTTGAAATGTTGTCGAGGTCGGTACGATTGATAGACGATTCGTCGGCAGCCTCCACATATTCAGAAGTGTATTTGCAAAGGGCACGGTTGACATGGTCGTAGTTTTTACTATTAGGCAAGAATGGGGCTGCCTGTTCTTCTGGCTTAGCCTTAAGATACTTTACGGCTTCGAGGAAGTCAATCGGCACTACCGTCTTGTCAGTTGCCAAATAGAATTCAGTCTTAACGTCAGAAGAAACAAATATGATGGTCTTATCTGTATGCTTGCCTGTGTTGCGGGCCACACGGCTCTTTAGAGGCAGTTGCTTCACCTTGTCATATAGTTCACGGTTGTTGTTAAACACATCGCGCAACTCCCGAATCAAGGCAAGCTTTGCATCCATGCTGTCCTTTACATTACTGTCGAACATCTTGAACTGCTTGACAATTTCTTCCCTGGAATAAATCTGCACATCCTCGCCAAAGGCAGAATGGAAGCCTTGCAACTTGACAAGCGCATTCTCGTAAAGTTTAATCTGTCTGTTGCCTTGTGGGGATGGATAGAACATATAATTATAAATGTATTCGGCCACAGAACCGATACGGTTGACACGACCTATGCGCTGCATCAGGCGTGAGGCATTCCAAGGAGAATCATAATTGACAATCATGTGAGAGCGATGCAGGTTGACACCTTCAGCCAGTACATCTGATGTCAGGATAATGTTGTAACGGTCTTTCTTTACTGTGCTGTTAGCATCGAAGTTTTCCTTGATGTCCGCTGCTCTGCGGTCACGGTTCTCTGCCGTCACCGTAAGCACGTCTGTCCGTCCCAATTCATTCTCCAGTCTGCCTTTGAGGTAGTTGAGTGTATCGACACTCTCAGAGAAGACAACCAACTTACCGGAGAGGTTACGACTGTCAAAGAATTCGTTCTCCAATTTTTTTCGGAAGAGGTCAAACTTTTGGTCATCATGCTCTTGTTTCCAATCGGTATTAAGGGCTTTAAGCACTTTCTTGTCATGTTGGAGCATCGCGATGAAATCAGAATCAAAATCTTCTGACTTGTAGAGGATGTCGCTTTCGTTGTAGCCTTTTTCTAATGCCTTCTCTATAATCTCGTCCAGCTCCATTCCTTTGGCCTGCAAGTCTTTTACATTAAGGTCTGGAGCAATGATGACTTTGTTCTCAGCAAACATCTTTAGCATATCATCCGTGATACGAAGTAATGTTGCTAAAGACAACTTGAAAGCATGGAAACTACTTTCCAATCGCTTCACCATGTGGACCCGATAGATGCCAGCCAGTGTCTGACCGACATGAACAGCATTTCGATATTTCGTGCGAAGCTCTGGTTTCAAGAACTCAATAGCACGATAACGGGCATAGTGCAAATGTGGCTCAAACTTATCGTCAGACAACACGTTCAACGTATAGAAGAAACGATTGCTCGTGTCTGCATCCATTTCATACTCCAATGGAGTAGGAGCCAAGGGCTTTGGAAAGACAATTCCTTGTGCTTTCAAATCTTTCTTATATTCAGGGTCGTTTTCGATGTTGCTTCGTGTCCTGCGGACAGTCACTTTGTCTATGACTCGTTCACGGATTACTTCATAGATTTTATCCACATCAGCCGTTACATCACGCGTCTCACGTTCTTTCATCAACAAGCTATATGCCTTGATGTGTTCTGCGAAGAATCCTTTAAGATTAGGAATGCCGTCAATCGTGCAACTTTGGCTGTCCTGAAAGAGGAGCAAAAGGTTAAGCAAGTCTTCTGGACGGTTATTGAGCGGTGTGGCAGAAAGCAGCATGACTTTCTTTCGCTGGCTCTTCAACAACCCAGTGTTGATACAATCTGCCTTACAGATCTTCTGAAGGTCATCATACTTTCCAGAACCACCATTGCGAAACCCATGGGCTTCATCCACAATGATTAGGTCGAACTCTTCCTTTGCTTTGTAGCGGTCTTTCCCATCGAGAACTCGGTCCAGTTTCCCATTGGTAATGAATTGTGCTTTGTTATAAATGCCAAACTGTTTGAAGGTATTCTCCCAATTCTCGCGGAGAGCTGGAGGGAACACGACAAGTATGCTTGTATTCCTACCATTGGCTTCTATGAATCGCTTGGCAATCATGGTAGCAATCATTGTTTTGCCAAGACCAACCACATCAGCAAGGAACAGACCATTATGGCGCATTAGCATCTGGAATCCCTGAATGACAGCATCGGTCTGATACTTCAACTCCATCACACCAGGAGGAAGTTGGACTGAGAAATCATCTTCAACTTGGTCACCAAAAGTATCTATCAACACCTTCAGGTAGATTTCATATGGCGTAGGCTGATAACCGAGATATGTCTTCTGCTTAATGCTTTCAATATCGTCTATTGTTAAAGGAACGGCTTCTTCCCATAGTTTCTTGAATTCCCTATGACAATAATCCACATCGTCGAAATCCTTCATGGCCACATTCAGCTCATACCTTGGGGATTGTGTCGTGCCAAGTCCTGAATCTGAGATGTTAGACGACCCCATGATTACCCATCCGTCTGTATGCTCTGAGTGATCATGAGGCAAACATAAATAAAACTTAGCGTGAAGATTCTTGGTGGAATGTATCTTCATTTGGAGCCTACCGTCCACCAAATCTTGACACATCTGTAGGATGCCTTCCTCTACCTCTGGTGCATATCGGGCATTGATAATGTCCTGACGAAATTCTTCATCATAGACAATCTTTGCTTTCTCTGCATTCTCCAGCATCAACATTGTTTTGTTATGCCTGCGGAATATGTCATCAATGTTAATACCTACAAGTATCTTTATTTCCTCAATATTCTTCAACTCCTTGCGAAGTTTGAAATAACCTGAAGAACGAAAGAATCCAACAACAGCCAAGAATCGGTCGAAGTTGGCCATGCCTAACGCGATGCCCTTCAATTTGTCAAAAAGGGTATTGCCTGTATCATTATTGAAAAACTTACTGCTCATATATTATTGCCTATGCCTGATTGTTAATGATGCATCTTATGGAGGTTATCACATTTTGTGATAACCTTAGGTTCTTCTTTTTTCAGCGGTTTTCTTTTTGGCCATATTATTCCTAATGGATTATGTCTTTTATTAGCTACAAAATTACAAAAAATCTCTCAAATAACCTTTGGTTATGCAAACTATTTGCCGTTTTATGGCTCTTTTTATGATTTTTTGTGGAAATTGCCCTTTTAGGTGGTAACGAATCGTGCAAAAATCAAATTGTTGGTTCTACTTTATGCCTTCGTTAGAACCAACTTTGAAAAGAGGTGGCGAAAGAGGTTGGTTTCAGAGCCATTTCCCGGCTTATGGCTTAGTAATACATAACTTTGCAAAATGTTTAGGGATGAGCCCCACAAGCAGCCCTGACACAATTTAATAGTATGATTTTCGCCGAATTATCATACTCACCTCTTAAACTAATTGAAAAAACGGCAGTTGGTGAGCCGAATTTTTGCTGCAACCCTATAAGAGCGTATAACTTTGCAGTACCAAACGAGGCGGAACCTTCCGCTACCTTGTGAGAATTTACAAAACTCGCACGAACCGACTCACATGAAGTCGGCGCAACAAGAAAATATAAAATTATAACATAAATATTAGAAACTATGGTTAGTGAAAATTCAATTTTAGGCAACCAACTGGTTGTGATGAGCAGGGCCGACCTGGATGCCCTGGTCGAGAAAATGGCAAGCAACATGATTGCCATGAGAGTTGAAGCAGAAGACAAGACCACTCATGGGAATGATGTCTGTCCCGTAGTACATGACGATGAGCGTTTCATCACCCGTGAAGAAACGGCCAAACTGCTCCATGTGGATTACTCCACGTTGTGGCGATGGAACAAGTTGGGACTTCTTCGTCCCAATAAAGTTGGGCCACGTCGTGTTATGTACAAATATAGCGATGTGCTGAAGAAACTCAATGGCGAAGGACGGCAGAAAGAAGAACAGAAAGGAGAAAGCGATGCAGAAAGATGCTAACACCATTTTGCTTTTCACCGAGCATCGAGCAGCCATCGATTATTTGTCGGACGAAGATGCCGGCAAACTCATCAAGGCTCTCTTTGCATACGTGGATGAAAGCAAGTTGCCCGATTTCAATGGGCCGATGATGTCTCTATTCATGGTAATCCGTACCCAGATAGACCGTAGCCACGAAGCATACAAGGCAAAATGTGAGAAAAACAGTGCTAACGCTAAGAAACGCTTCGCTACTCATTCCGCGTCAACGACTGCAAGTTCTGGCAACCCATCGCAAGCGAACGCAAGCGAACGCATGCCACCGCATACGGACGCATCCCTTCCTAATCCTACTCCCTATCAAAATCCAAAGTCAAATCCAGATATTGATGATGGTGCTGACACACACATCATCAATGACGCGGAGGTGGTAGAGGATGAGGAATACCCATTTGATACGATCTGGGAAATGTATGGAAAGCCTATCGGAGATATAGAGCAACTACGTCAGCGATGGCTGCAACTATCTCTCGACGAAAAGAAAAAGATCTTTGAGTATGTACCCAAGTATGTCATGGCTCGACCAGACAGTAAGTACCGCAAAGATTTCGCCAACTTCCTCACATACCGCACTTGGGAAACAGAACCGCTAACGTCAAACACTTTGCACAATGGAAGCATCAATCAGTACAGTACTCCATCAAATGGAACAAGACGGGAAGTTGCCATGCAGAACACAAAGCAACTCGTCTCCCAACTCCTTGCCAGTAACAACGAACCTGTCGTCTGCTTTGGTGAAGGTGAAGGATAGGTTTCCGAGCATTGCGGAATTTATGGTCGCGGTGAATCCTGATAGGCAATTGCAGATTAGTGAGCATCCCGAAGAATGTTATTTCGGTCAGTCTCCGACTTTAGCCTCTCTGGATATCATCTATGGACGTGGAGCAGCCGAGGCTTGGCTGTTGCCGGAAGTACAGGATGCATGTCTGTTTATGGGTATAAGGGAAATGCCTGACAACTATCAGGCAGCAAAACTGGTCAAGATAATTGCGCAGCAATATGGTTACTTGAAGGTCGATGAGGTGCAACTGTTCTTCTTCTATTTCTGCTCAGCCCGCTACCGTCACTTCTATAACACCTTTGACCCCTCTGTCATCATTCTCAGCCTTCGCGACTTTCTGCATGACAGAAATCGGGCTTGCGAAGAAAGGGAACAAAGGGAAAGAGAAAGAGAACATGAGGAGTGGAAGAAGAATGCGATAACACACGACGAATATCTGGCATGGCTGAAAAATCATCAAAAGCTGGATTGAACGGCATCGGGCTTGCCCGTGCCACATTTTTCAAGTATCGGGAAGCTCATTACCCGTTCCGATTTTCATCGGGCGGTGGACTGACCACATAAATCTGCAAGCAGAGGTCACGGAATCTGGCATGAAATTGTTCTCACACATGGCAGGCCATGAATTTCAGATCCAATGCCAGAGGATAATATCAAGCGTGTAAAATCGGCTTGCCGATGCCACATTTTTCAATTAGTGGGAAGCCTAATTCCCCATCCTCACTTCGTTTGATTGGAGTCTGCCACTTCAAAGCAAGCCTGTCGTAGAAAGTTTTTGGACGAGCCAAACGGAAAAGTCGGAACGAATCCCAGTCTCTTCATCACAACACGGTGTGGCTTGGTGCCGATAGGACTATGAGCAAAAATTACTTTTGCTGTTTGACCTTTTACACTTTCCTTTCTTGTAAAGTGTTAATGATTCTGTTTATAATATGCATTGTTTCAAAGCTCTGCCACCTGTCACGAACAAGCGGGCAGGAAAGACTAATCAAAGAAACGACAAGGGGTTAATAATTATTTATCACCATGTCACGACCTCAGCGTCGCCGAAAGACTCATAGCCGCTGACAAGGACGTAGTCACCAGCATGAAGTCCCTCTATGACCTCGTATCGTTCGGCATTTTGTCGTCCTAGTTTAATGGGGACGCGACGGGCTGAGTGCCCTGTTTCATCGACCTTCATTATCCATTGTCCACTTGTCTGAGCGTAGAAATTACCACGAGGAATGATGAGTCGCTGCTCAGGTGCGCCAAGCTCGATTTGCAGATGGAGGCTTTGCCCCAAGCGGAGATTTTCACAATCTCCTCTCAATTCAACAGCAAAACTATGCTCCTGTACTTGAGGAGTGGTGCGGCTGACTTCAAAGAAATACTTATGCCCTTTCAGCATGGCTGTGGCAGGAAGACCGCTTTGTATGCGGTCGATGTAGTATTCGTTCAGGCGAGCCGTCACCTTATAATCTGTCAGCACACCGATTTCGCCCACCTGTTCGCCAGCAGACACCTGTCCACCAATGACGGCGTTGAGGTTGCTAATCTGTCCGTCGGTAGGAGCCAGAATGACGAGGGCTTCGCGACGGCGGTTGCTGTTCCCAAGCTTCTGCGCTTCCATCGCCATCTGTTGCTGGATGAGCTGACGGTTAATCACGTTCAGTACGGAATCCTGATGCAAGCTCTCGATGTTCAGCAGCGTTCGGCGGCGGTTGTATTCATATTCGTCTTTTGCCACCTTCAGCTGCGCCTGACTTTTTACACCCATCTGCGCCTCCTCCTTGGCCAGTTCATAGTCCTGTTCCATTTTCTTTAGTTCAAAGTCTGCCTGTAGGGCTTGGCTGCGGAGGGTGATGCTCTTCTGCTGCATCTCGATGAGTTGCTGGCGGTGCTGCATCTGTTGCAGGTCGTAGCTCTGCCGTTCTGCCGCCATCTCCTCCAGCACTTTCGGGTTAGAAAGAATAAGAATGGTATCGCCTCGTTTCAAGAAATCTCCATTATGGCAGCAGATTTGCTCCACCGTACCGCCTTCCTTCGCGTTCACTCGCATGCTTGTTGCAGGGCAGACCACGCCGTTCACATCAATGTATTCCAGGAACTCGCCCTCCTCGGCCACCGCTATCTGCGTGTCGTCAATCTCTATCTTCAACGTTCGTGGCCCAAGTTGCAGCACCATGGCATAGACAATCAGGGCGATAAGCATAGCTCCGCCCATGAGATACATGCGGTACCTTACGTACCAAGGCTTCTTTGGTAACTTTATATCCATATCATTCTTTTAGAGTTAAGCTCCTCAATCCATAGTACAGACTCCAATACGTCTGCAAAGCGCCGATAAAAGCTCGCTGTGCATTATCCTTCTCGCTGATGCTTGTGTTCAGTTCCAGCAGCGACGAGCGACCCTGCACATACAGCCACCTCGCCACTTCATAGCGATGCAAAGCCGTTTCGCGAGTCCGATAGGCGATGCGGACACGATAACCTTGCAAGTTGTATTGGCGCACCATCTTCAGCACGTTCAATCGGAAGTCCTCCATCGCCTGTTCGCTTTGTGTTTTCGTCAGTTCCAGTCGCGACTTTGCCACGCGCACCTGCCCCTTGCCGCGTCCCCAATCCAAGAGCGGCAACGATAGCGTCAGACTGCCGTATTGCTGATTGAGCGGTCTGGAGAAAGCTTCGCCGAGCGTCGTTCCCGTCTGTGAGAGACCGAACTGGACGTAGAGGTCCGCTTTCAGTCCGCGATTCGCTTTAGCAGAAGCCAAGGAACTTTGGCTCTCCAGAACGTTGAGGCGCAGTTTGTCGGGGTCGGGATTGTTCTCGAGGGCCAGCGCCAGTGCCTCGTTCGCATCGATAACGACATCATGAATCAGCGTGTCGGGCACAACCCTAAGCGAAACCGCTTCCTTTATGCCCAAATAGGATTTGAGTGCCAGCATCGACTCCTCGACCTCTGCTTCCGCATTCAGTTGGTTCGTCTCTTCCGTCAGACGGCTAACTTCCAGCTGCAACATCTCGTTTTCCGTGATGCTGCCCCTTTCGTAGCGACGCAGGGCATACTGGTGCAAGGTATCGCTCACGGCATAGTTCTGTCGGGCAATGTCGAGGTTGGTTTGCGCTGATGCCAGCATGAAGAAATAGCTGCTTGCTCTTGCCGCCACCAGTTCCATCGTCTCTTGATACTGCTTCCTGGCAATGCGCACCCGAAGCGGTTCAGTTCGTTTTTCCCACTTTAAGCTGTTGTGACCGAAGAGGCTCTGCTGGTAGCCGATGGAAAACGGTACGGTGCTGTAGCCGTGAGTGTGTTGTTCAAACTCGTCCTGACGGTAGATGTTGCTGTTCACGAACAGCGTGCCGCCCGTCAGCGCCACATTCTGTCTGATGCTGAGCGACAGGTCGGTACTCAACTGGTTCTGCCGCACAAAAACATTGGTACCATCGGGCTGCGTGATGCTGCTCACCTGACGGTTCAGCGAAGGCGACGACGAGAGCGATACCGACGGCAAGTAGTTTGCCTGAAAGTAGCGGTAGTTCCATTCTGCCGCCTCCAGCGAGTGCTTTGCCGCCAAGGCATCGTTCGACTGCCGCTGCGCCATCTCTATCGTCTCGTTGAGCGTCAGCAGCAACGACTCCTGAGCGAACTGGAATGTAGAAATGAAGAAAAGAAGAAATGCCGAAAGTCTTCTCATTTGGTCAATTCTCAATGGTCAATGGTCAATAAGATATTACATTTCCACTTCCGTGACAATTTGTCCGTCGCTAAGATTAACGATGCGCTGGGCATAGCTGGCATCGCGCTGGGAGTGCGTCACCATGACGATGGTGGCGCCTTCGTCGTGGAGCTGGCTGAGCAGGTCCATCACCTCGCGGCCGTTCTTCGAGTCGAGGTTGCCCGTAGGCTCGTCGGCAAGGATGAGCTTGGGACGCGAGACGACGGCGCGGGCGATGGCGACGCGCTGCTGCTGACCGCCGCTGAGCTGTCGCGGGAAGTGCTTGGCGCGGTGGCTGATGTCCATGCGGCGCATGGCTTCCTCCACCCGCTTGCGTCGTTCGGCCTTCGGCATCCGCATGTAGAGCAGCGGCAGTTCGATGTTCTCCTCTACGCTGAGGTCGTCGATGAGGTTGAAGCTTTGGAAGACGAAACCGATGAGTCCCTTGCGCAGTCGGTCGCGCTCGGGTTCGCTCAGTGGCGTCACGTCCTGTCCGCCGAGCAGATACTGTCCGCCCGTCGGTGCATCGAGCAGTCCGAGGATGTTGAGCAATGTGGACTTTCCGCAGCCGCTGGGGCCCATGATGGCGACGAACTCGCCTTCGTTAATCTCAAGGTTCACGCCGGCAAGGGCAATAGTGCGCACCTCTTCTGTAGTAAATGCGCGCTGGAGGTTGATGGTCTTAATCATCTTTTCATTTACCATTTAATTATTTACCATTTAATCATTTTCTATCTATCATTTATTTCCCTTCTCCCACGGGAGAGGAGTTAGGGGAGAGGACGAGAGGGTCCGGTTTCCTATTGTTCTTTCAACACTTCGTAAGGTTTGATGCGTGTGGTCTTCCATACTTGTTGCCAAAGCGTGAGGGCGCAGAGCAACAGGACGATGGCGATGCTCACGAGGGGAATCCACCAAGCGAACGAGGTGCGGATGGTGTAGCTTGCCATGAGGCGATGGATGGCAAGCAAGCTGACGGGCAGGGAGGCGACGGCAGCAATGCCGAAGACGATGAGGTAGCGGCGCGAGAGCAACAAGGCGATGTCTAGGAACGTGGCGCCATTCACCTTGCGGAGCGCTATCTCGCGGTAGCGGCGGCGCACGTCGAACATCATCAAGCCGAGCACTCCCAGGCACGTCACGGCGATGGCTAAGAGCGAGAATGTCACGAAGATGCGGGCCGTCTGCTGGTCCTCTTTGTAGAGCTCCTTGCGCTGGTCTTCCATCCATTGATAGGTCAGTTCGTTGGTGCCAAAGAGTTCGTGGACGAGGTCGCGCAGATAGGTGATGGCATCTTCTTCATGACCTTCTGCGATGTCCATCAGCAGGTACTGCCCCTCAAAGCCGAAGACGGATTTTTTTTCGATATGGGAGTCGTCGTACAGATAGACCGTAGGCATGAGAGGCTCGGACTGACGACCGGGATGGAAGTCGCGTAGCACACCCACAATCTCGAAGGGCGGGTTGGTGTTCATATCGAGGCCGCTCGACCACCAGATGCGTCTGGGGAACTGCACTTTAAAGTCATGGAAGTCCTTGACTTCCAATTGTCGGATGAATGTCTCGTTGACCATGCAGAGATATTGTGCGTAGAGGTCGATGCTGTCGTTAAATGTACGTCCAGCTACGCCTTGAATGCCATAGATTTCCATTGCCTTGGGATTGATCCAAATGACGTTGACCTTGTATTTCCCATTGATTTCGTTCTCAGAACGTGGACCTAAGAGATGCGGGTCGTTGCAGTATGTCTTGATGTAGGGGCATGCTGCCAGGCGTTGCTGGATGACGTCGCGGTTGCTGGCCGACCTGGCCACATGTGCCTCCCATTCCTCTGACGACCACGATTCCCTGTTCTCGCGCGGTTGCAGTAGCACGCTCAGCAAGCCCTTGGTGCGGAAGCCCGGGTCGGTGGTCATCATCACATGCAGTTGTCGCATGAAGTAGAGACCGACGTTCAGCAGGGCAAGGGAGATGAAGAACTGGAGGCCTACCCCGACCTCTTCACGGATCGAATGTAATGATTGGGATGGCATAAGGCTTGTTATGAAGGGCAGGCCAAAAACAATGAACAACGTTAGACCCACGTCGAACTTCCACTGTGACAATACATCTATATTATAATAGGTGACGAGTAGCGGCTCTGTCAGCTCCACCACTGTCCATACGCCAATCATGGTGAGGACGGCAATTAGGAACGTCTCGGCATAAAGCTGGCAGAAGATGTTCCAGCGCGATGCACCGAACAGGCGGCGCACGTGCAGCTCGTGCCTACGGTGAGCGCGCATCACGGCGAAGAGATTGACGAAGTTGAACAAGCCCACAAACAGAAGGAGCATGTCCACGAAGAGGAGCATCCATAGGTGTGAGGAAGAACTTTTTCTTTGGGCAGACTTGATGCCATTTATGTCATATCCCCACCATGATCGATTGCTCAACTCACTATAAGGAAGAAGGATGAACTTAACGGGATGCTTGCCGTAGAGCGTCATTTCCTGATAGGGCTGCCGCTCGTTGTAGGCGTTCGCGTCGGCTCCCTCATGCAGTAGCACGAGGCACACCGAATAGGAATTGCTGAGCACTGGCTCTTTGTGGAACTGAATGATGTCGAAACGAAGGGTGCTCTTGGTGGAAGGCTGACGATAAACTGCCTGAATGGTGTGCGGCGTGCCGTCCTCGATGGGAATGCTCTTGCCTACGACACTCTCGGTAGGAAACAAGCGTCGAGCCAATTCCTCGCTGACCATGCATTGGCCGTCGGCAGTCAGCCGTCGAACACCTTCCACGACATCTATAGGATATATTTGGAAGAAGGAGCTGTCCTCCACAGTGATTGCGGCGGGATAGAAGACTTCCTTTCCCTCTTGGGCGATGGGGAATCCCTTGCGAAGTTCTATGTCGCAGTAAGCCTCAATCTCGCTCTGTCCTTCCACGGGAGAAATAAAGTCGGCTTCGTCGTTTGGATCGTAGCTCATGGCAAGGTTATTTTCATCTGCAGGTCTGTCCTTGTATTGAGTGAAGAGGACATACGTACGGTCTAGCGCGGGCATGAAGTGATCGATGGTCCACTCCTGATAGAGGTAGCGGCTGATGATGACGGTGCCGCTGAGGGAGATGATAAGGCCCAGCAGGGAGAGGGCTGTGTAGCCCTTCATGCGGGAGATGATTCGGAATGCTTGTTTCATATTTAGTTCTCCTTCAATACTTCGTAGGGTTTGATGCGTGTTGCCTTCCATACTTGTTGCCAGAGGGTGAGGGCGCAGAGCAGCAGCACGATGGCGATGCTCACGAGCGGAATCCACCAGGTGAAGCTCGTGCGGATTGTGTAGCTTGCCATGACGCGATGGATGGCGAGCAGGCTGACGGGCAGGGAGGCCAAGGCTGCCACGACGAAGACGATGAGGTAGCGGCGTGAGAGGAGTAGGGCAATGTCCAGGAACGTGGCACCATTGACCTTACGGAGGGCAATCTCGCGGTAGCGGCGGCGCACGTCGAACATCATCAGGCCAAGCACGCCGAGGCATGTCACGGCAATCGCCAAAAGCGAGAAGGTGAAGAAGATGCGGGCTGTCTGCTGGTCCTCCTTGTAGAGCGCCTTGCGCTGGTCTTCTATCCAGTGATACTTCAGGTCGGTAGTGCCATAGAGTTCCTTCTCCAGCGCTTTCAGCTCATGGATGATGTCGTCCTCGTGCCCCTCGGCCACGTCGAATAGGTAGTTGCGTCCCCGCATCTGGCGAGCGTCTAAGATGTCAGATCCTGTCATCCAGCCCTCAAACATAAGCAGCATCGGCCGCACGGGTTCCGACTGCCGACCTGGGTTAAAATCGCGGACGACACCGATGATGCAGTATGGAGGGTTGCCGCTGCAGTCCTTGTCACCCTTGTACCATAAACGGCGTTCAAACTGCACGAGATCGGTCTTTCGGTCTTTGATGTCCAGTGCACGGATGGCGGACTCATTGGCAACACAGATGTAGTCTTCCTTCGAGAGGCTGTCGCCGGGCAACACGCCCTCCACAAGTTGCAGGCCGTACATCTGCGCCTCTAAACCTCCGAGGTACATGATGTCCACACTGCGACCGTCGGCGAGATTCATGTTAAAGTTGCCGTTGATGAATCCATAGTCAACGGTTATGCCCTTAATGTAGGGGCACGCTTGCAGGTGTTGCTTCACTATCTCGGTTTGTTTATCGAGATTCGCTATCATGGCTTTCCACTCTTCTTCCGACCATAAGCCTCGGCTTTTGGGAGGATAAATGCAAACGCTAAGCAGGCCTTTCGTTTGGAAGCCAGGGTCGGTAGTCATCATCACATGCAGTTGTCGCATGAAATAGATGCTGACATTCAACAGAGCAAGGGAAATAAAGAACTGGAGGCCTACCCCTAGCCCTTCACGAAGAGAAGAGAGTTCCCTTGGGATTAGGCTTGATATCAAAGGTAGGCCAAAAACAATCCCAACAGTCAGAGCGACATCAAATCGCCACTGCCCCATCACCTCTATATTATAATAGGTAGCCAGCAACGGCTCGGCCAGTTCGACGACTGTCCAGACACCAATCATGGTGAGGACGGCGAGCAGGAAGGTCTCGACATAGAGCTGGCAGAAGATGTTCCAGCGCGAGGCTCCAAAAATGCGGCGCACCTCCAACTCGTGCCGGCGATGACTGCGCATCACAGCGAAAAGGTTCACAAAGTTGAACAAGCCGACAAACAGCAAGAGGATAGCCACAAAGAGGAGCATCCACAGATGGCCAGAGGAAGCGACAGTTACTAAGCAGCCGAACTCCGTCCAATCGCTGCCACCGTTCTCTTGCAGCATTTGTGTATATGGCTGTAGTCCGTAGCGGACGGGGCGGCAGGAGAACGCATTCAGCCACTGCTGCTCGGGCTGCCGGTCGTTGTAGGCCTCCATGTCGGCCCCTTCGCACAAGCGGATGAGACCTATGCCGCGGCAGTTTATCCCATATTTGTCCTCGTCGCAGTAATTGGCGATATCGAAGCGAAGGCTGGTCTTAGTGGCAGGTTGGTGGAAGACTCCCATTATGGTATTCACCTCGTTGTCCCCCACTGTAATGGTCTTGCCCACGGCACTCTCGCTAGGGAACAACCGTTTGGCAAGTTCTATGCTCAAGATGCATTGGCCCTTCGTCCGCAGCACTAAGGTTCCCTCCACCGCTTCTATCGGATAAACTTGCGTGAACATGGAATCCACGCTGATAGCCGCGGAATAGAACATCTCGCCCTGGTCGGGTTTGACGGGGAACATCGAGCGCAGCTGTACGTTCGTCCAGCACTCCACGTCACTTTGGTTCAGCACGGGCGAAACGAATTGCTCTTGATGATTAGGATCGACGGTTTCTACTGGTATCCATCTGTCTGTGTTTTGAAGCTGGGCGCAGCAGATGTAGGTGCGGTCCAGCGCGGGCATGAAGTGGTCGATGGTCCACTCCTGATAGAGGTAGCGGCTGATGATGACGGTGCCGCTAAGACTGATAATGAGGCCGAGCAGGGAGAGGGCTGTGTAGCCCTTCATGCGGGAGATGATGCGAAATGCTTGTTTCATGTTCTTTAGTTGACGAGTTGATTCTTCTGTGTGATGTCCAAAAACGCCACGTGTCGCGATGGGCAAGGCCACGTGTCGCGTTTTTTTGTCGCCTGCCACATCCATAGCTTGCGTGTGGAACAATACCAGATGATCATGTCGTTATTTATAAGTTGACTATTTGACGAGATGTTTCACCTTTCTTACTATCAAGAACCGTGCCAAAAGGAGCAACACAATGATTCTCGGTAAGATGCACTGGTCTGTGCTTTTTGAGATGATGTGCGCTATCGCTCAGGAGTGTGCGGAAAAGCACATCTTTCACAGCTTGATGGTGAATATGGTGCCCCGGCCTTCCTCGCTGTCGATGGTGATGCTACCACCGTGCTTCAAGATAATCTGACGACAGAGACTGAGACCGATGCCGGTGCCGGTAGGCTTGGTGGTGAAGAAAGGAATGAAGGCATGTTCGAGGACGTCGGGCGACATGCCGCAGCCGTTGTCGCGGACAAAAAGCCTCACCCCCGACCCGAACTCCTTCGCGAATGGGAATTCGCTCACCTTTGTGAGGCCGGAGCCACTGAATGTGGCTCCTCTAAAGACTCCAGTCGCTCCGAGGAGAGGGGAGAACTGCGCTGTGAGCTCCACCTCCGTGGCGCCGCTCTCGTAGGCATTCTTGATGAGGTTGATGAGGACTTGCTCCAACTGGGCGCGGTCGGCAAACAAGAGAGCAGACTCCCCGACCCCCTTTATGGGGAGAGGAACAGATAGATTCGGGAACAAGACCTTTAGGTGGGCGAAGAGGTCAGCGACGGGGAAGGTCGTGCGCTCGGGAGCCTTGATACGCGTCAGCTGTCGGTAGCTCTCCACGAAGTCGAGCAGAGAATGGCAGCGTCGGTTGATGACCTCAAAGGTGGAAGACTCTCCTCCCCTCGGGGAGGTCGGGAGGGGGTTGCTCATGGTCTCGCTGATGGAGATGATGGGCGTCAGTGAGTTCATAATCTCGTGGGTCAGCACGCGGATGAGCTGTTGCCAGGCCTCCATCTCCTGCCGCTGCATCAGCATCGACACGTCCTTCAGCGCTACGATAAGCCGTCGCTTGCCGTCGATGCGCAGCATGACGGTGGAGAGGGCACAGCCATCCACCACCTCCTTGTGTTCGGCAATGGCCGAGAGGATATGGGGAGGCAGAAAGTCCTCCCCCCTTTTGGGGGATAAGAGGGAGGCCTTTGCTGCGTGGTTCATCCAGCCGATGCGTCCGTCGGTGGAGCAGACAAAGAGGGCGGTATCGACGTTCTCCGTCAGCTGCCGCAGGTACTGCAGCTGCCGCTCGGCTTCGGCCAGGCGTGTATGCAATTTCTCGCTCTCCTTCTCCGTCTCGCGATAGGCATAGAGCAGGCGGCCGATGCGTCCGTAGAGCGAGAGACACAGCCACAGCAGCGCCACGCCCAGCGCGACGGATGGCCATAGCAGGTGCGCGTGGATGCTGAGGGCCAGGGCCGCCATCAAGCTGACAAGCCCCACTATATATAATATGTATGTCTTCATTTGCTTAGCTTTCTATAGAGAGCAAACCTCGTGATGCCCAACAACTCGGCGGCCCGGCTGACGTTGCCGCCCGCAATCAGCATGGCGCGCTCTATGGCTTCCTGCTCCAGGCGTTCCAGGTTCAGCGTCTGCATCTGGGCGTTGCGGCGCGTCGCCTCCTGCAGAATGAAGTCCTGGGCACAGAGCGTCGTCCCTTTGCTGAGGAGCACAGCGCGCTCTACGGCGTGCATTAGCTCGCGCACATTGCCCGGCCATGTATGCTTCATCAGCCGCTGGCGGGCATCGCGACCCAGGCTCATCGCAGCCTTGCCGTATTTCTTCGTGTAGATGCGCAGAAAGTGTTCCGCCAGCAGGATGATGTCCTCGCCTCGTTCGCGCAGCGGCGGGATGGTGAGCTCGATGGTGTTGATGCGGTAGAGCAAGTCCTCACGGAAACGTCCATCGGCAACCTCGGCATGTATGTCGGCATTGGTGGCACAGAGCAGGCGGACGTCGATGGGCGTCACCTGGGTGCTGCCGAGGCGCGAGATTTCCCTTCGCTCCAGTGCAGCCAGCAGCTTTGCCTGCAAGGGAAGGGGCAGGTTGCCTATCTCGTCGAGGAAGAGCGTGCCACTTGAAGCAGTTTCCATGCGACCTGCCTTCGACTTACGGGCATCAGTAAAAGCCCCTTTCTCGTAGCCGAAGAGTTCGCTCTCGAAGAGTTGTTCGGGCACACTGCCAAGGTCGATGCTGACAAAGGGCTTTGCTGACCGTTTGGAGAGGGCACAGAGTTGTCGGGCGATGACGTCCTTGCCCGTGCCGTTCTCACCGAGGATGAGCACGTTGGCATCCGTGGGTGCCACTTGGGCCACTGTCTGCAAGACACGCTGCATGACAGGACTCTCGCCAATGATTGCAGGGGTAGTCGTTGCTCCGAAAGGCGATGCTGCAACCTCCATGCGTTGCTCCAGAAGGCGGCTTCTGTGGCGTTCCCTGCTCAGCTTGATGCCGCTCGAGAGCGTTGCCAGCAGCTTTGCATTGTTCCAAGGCTTCGTGATGAAGTCCGTGGCGCCGCTCTTCAGGGCCCGCACCGCTTTGTCGGCATCGGCGTAGGCCGTCATGAGTATGACCACGGCCTGCGGGTCGCGGTGCAGGATGTGTTCGAGCCACTCGAAGCCCTCCTCGCCGCTGATGGTGTCGCGCTTGAAGTTCATGTCCAGCAGCACCACATCGGGATGTAATAGCTCGTAGAACCGGTCTATCTGTTCGGGATTCTTCGTCACACGAATATCCTCTACCAGCGGCTTCAGCAGCAGGTTTAGCGCAAAGAGGATGTCCTCGTTATCGTCTATGACGAGTACCTTGCCTTTTTCTCCTTCCATCTTAGTTTCGTTTTGTTTTTTCGAAAGCAAAGGTAAAGAAAAAACTCCATATAGCTTCGACTTTCCAAGGGAAAAACATCTCTATCCTTCCAAACGTCTCGCATTTGTGCGAATACGCACGATTATGTGCGAATACGCACGCTTCTCGTCTACATTTTATATACTTGAAAAAACATCTGAACTTCGAATGTACCAGAAAATAGTAATTTATCAGCATACATGGGGAAGATTCGCTGGTTGAAGAAAACGCTTAGCCTAATAAGCGTTAACGTTCCTTAACTCAAAATTTGTCCTTTCAAAATTGCGCTTTTGGGAGCAGGCTCGGACAAGTAATGAGGTGTAAAATGTTAAAAGTAACAACTTTGTTAGTAATAAACTTGTTAGTAATTATTTTATTTCATATCTTTGCACCCAGAAAACAATGTATGAATATATGGCTATAGAAAATCCATTTGTCTTTGGCAAGGCTGCTGAGGGAACATATTTTACAGATAGGACAGAAGACGCCAAACGTCTCCATGCCAATCTTACGCATGGCATTAACACTATTCTAATTTCTCCTCGCCGATGGGGAAAGACATCGCTCGTGAAGAAAGTTATCACAGAAATTGATAGGCCTGACATCAAGCCTGTTTTCATCGACATCTTCCAGTGCAAGTCAGAATACGAGTTTTACCATGCCTTTGCTTCGGCTGTCATCAAGCAGACATCTTCAAAACTTGACGAGTGGGTGGAGACGGCAAAGGCCTTCCTTTCCAACATCTCGCCCAAGTTCTCGTTTGGTTCCGACCCAATGAACGATTTCTCGCTGTCGTTTGAGTGGAATCCCAAGGACGATACTGAAACCGATATCTTACAATTGCCAGAAAAGATAGCTCAAAAAAAGAATATCCATTTGGTGGTGTGCTTGGATGAGTTCCAACAAATAGCAGACTTCGATGACTCATTGAAGTTCCAGAAGAAGCTACGCTCTGTATGGCAGCATCAGCAGAAAGTCACGTATTGTATGTTTGGCAGCAAGAAACACCTAATGGAGAACATCTTCAATGAAAAGAGTATGCCGTTCTACAAGTTTGGAGATATGATGTTCCTAAAGAAGATACCCACAGAGGAATGGGTGCCATTCATTTGTGCCAAGTTCCAAGAAACAGGCAAAACAATCTCAACTGAACAGGCTGCCAAAATCTGCGAAGCTACAGAAAACCTCTCTTCATATGTTCAGCACTTGGCATGGGTGGTGTGGTATAAGACCGATAGGGTTGTAACCAACAAAGATGTCACGGCAGCCATCGATGACCTGCTGGAACAGAACAAGGTGTTCTTCCAGCGGGAAGTGGAGCAATTATCCGAGCTTCAGCTTAACTTTCTTCGGGCATTAGCTAATGGCGTGACTACTGGGTTCAGTCGAAAAGATATTATTAAGAAGTATCGCCTTGAGTCTTCGGCCAATGTGCAATCGGTCAAGAAGGCTTTGCTGAAGAAAGACCTTATTGACGTGGATGGACAGGAAGTCTCTTTCAACGACTCTCTTTTCAAACAATGGCTTAAACGACAGAAATTCTATGATTAGCGAAAGGCTAAAATAGAAGATGTTATTTCTCCATCAACTCCATGAGTAGGGCAGTCATTTCTGCCTTAGTCATTTTTTGGATATCGTTTTTCGTCATGGCTGGAGTCGGGTTCAAGTTCAGAAGTTTGGAATTGTATTCCATCTGCTTCTCCAAAGGATAGTTGGCAATATAACGGTCTGTGACCGACTGTGATTGTGAGTGACCCATACTCTCCTGAATATACGACCGCTCTACACCTGCATGGGTGAGGTTGGTTGCAAATGAATGACGTGCCCAGGTCCCTGATGGGCGAACTTCCCAGTGAAGCACGTCCTTACAGATCTTGATGACGCGGTCTTGAATATTTGAATTCTCACCCGATACACGTTTGCGGATGTCACGCTCATGGGTAGCCCCTTCGAGGACGTGAGGAAACACATTGGCATTTAACTTGGGAAGTGCCGCTATATCATCGAGAATTCGCTGTAAGGGTTCTGTGATAGGAATGATGACTTCTGAGCCATTGGTGCTACGCCCACGTGTTTTCTTTCGGTAGAACTTGAAGGCTTTACGCTCTGTATCGAAATAATACTGCGAATAGGTCAACTGACCCACGTCAACAAGATTGAAACCATTGCCAAGATATTGCACCAAGAACAGTCCAAGTGAGTAGTGAGCTCGCTCTGCATACCCTTCTTTCCACGTGCTTGGGTAGTTCTTGTTGATGAATACCTGATAGAGTTGGGTCATTCTTTCCACGTCAAGGTATTCTTCTTTTCTAGATGCTGGAGCAGGAATGGAAATCAATCCTTTCTTGACATTCGAGAACGGGTATTCAGTCTGCAGCAGATAACCACGACGGCGGCATTCGTTCCATACAGCACGACAATGACGGAGATTGATGCTGCGTGTAGTAGTGCTAATGGGCTTCAGTTCTTTTCCGTTAGGTCCGATGGCACCATTTATCATGCCATACTCCCATTTCTTTAGATGTTCCAGGTTGACCTCAAATCCCTTGATGTCTTCCTTCCAAAGGAACTTCTTGAACGACTTCAAAGCAGACTCGTATGGCTCAGCAGTTGTGTATCTGGCCCCGTTGTTTTCTGTACGTAGATTGTGGATAATCTCTTCCCAGATGCCAATGAATGACTCATTGGTTTGAGAGGCGACCTTGCCCTCCACGACCATGCGAACAGCATCCAATGTCAGTTCGTGACCAGGGTTGAGGTTGACAAGCATTTCCTTGTACCTGTCTACAGTCTCCAGCAGCCGTTTCTTCTCCTCATACTTAGGCGACTTACTCTTCTGTACGTTGCAGATTTCCGAGAAGTCTTGCTTCGAGTAGCTTCCGCCAATAGGATAGTAATAGGAACGACGGTCGATGGTAAATCGAGCCTTCACTGGGTATTCCGTCACATCTTTGCGATTGCTGCGGATGTCCAGAACGATTGCCATTGTACACTGACGCTCTTTGAAACCTGTCAGCGAGGTTGTGAGTTTCTTTGCCATAGTTCTTCTCGTCTGTGTTTTCGCGAAAACAATCAGTCAAACAGACCCATAGTCTGCCGCCGTGAAATCGCCTAAATCTTGTTCAATTCCTTGCAATTTTCTGAAACCTCCAGACTCGAATCTGATGTCTATTCGCAAAATTTTCGCGAAAACAATGCGAAAACAATCGGTGTGAGTTATGGGGTTTTTCAACGTTTCGTTTGATGGTGCAAATTTAGCAAATATCTGTGTATCAGCCAAATTTCAAACCAAGAAAATTTCATAAAATTGTATTCTCTCAGACTCATAATCTGGAGGTCGTAGGTTCAAGCCCTACCTGGTCCACGAAGAGCTAGAAGCACTTGCAGATTTTCTGTGGGTGCTTTGCTTTTTTATTATGGTGTGTGGGGAAACAACCCTGGTGTCGTTGGCAAAGTTCACGTGTGAAGTTTGCCATTTTCACGTGTGATGTTTGGCTTTTTCACGTGTGATGTTTTCGATCTTAATGTGGATAAAATGAAAAAGGACCTCGGCTTGCGAGATCCTTTTGTAGCGCCTACGGGAATCGAACCCGTGTTCCATGCGTGAGAGGCATGTGTCCTAGCCGCTAGACGAAAGCGCCATCACTTTGTTTTTTGCGGAAGCTGGGGGATTCGAACCCCCGGTACGGTTACCCGCACGTCAGTTTAGCAAACTGGTGGTTTCAGCCACTCACCCAAACTTCCTTCCAGTATAAGAGTCTGAAATGGCGTTGAAACCACCTTCTTTCTCTTGTTGCGGATGCAAAGGTAGAGTTTTTTTGTGAACTGAGCAAGCATTTCAGGATTTTTTTGTAACTTTGTGCAGAAAATCATGAGAAATGAGTCATAATATTACTTCTCAGCTTCCGAAGGGTTGTTTCCTTGTGCAGCTTCCCAAGGTTTCTGACTTGCGTGGCAGTTTGGCTTTTGGCGAGGCGGAGCAGCATGTTCCTTTCCCCATCAAACGTGTCTTTTGGACTTACGATATTCAGGAGGGCAATATGCGTGGCGACCATGCTCACAGGAGTTGCAAGATGGTGCTCTTTCCTATTGGAGGGAGTTTCGACATCGAGCTTGACGATGGGGAGAATTCTGCGGTTCTGCATATGGACGATCCTAGTCAGGGTGTCTTCATTCCGCCTTTCGTGTGGTGCAAGTTGATGAATTTCAGTCCGAATGCGGCTTGCATCAGTTTGGCTTCGGAGGAATACAAGAGGGAGGACTATATTTTAGATTACGAAGAATTCAAAAGCCTGCTCTAGAAGGATGACGATTATACCTTATTCCATAAACAGAAAGGAGACGTGGGATGCGTTTGTCGAAATGTCGAAGAATGGCACTTTCCTGCTGAAGCGCAACTTCATGGACTACCATTCCGACCGTTTCTTCGACTGTTCTCTGCTCATTTATTCTGGCATCTCGCCCGATGGAGAGTTCAAGGAGAAGAGCCTGACCACGAAGGATTTGGTGGCAGTCTTTCCTGCGAATTGGGACAAGGAACGCCAGACTGTCTGTTCTCATCAGGGTTTGACCTACGGAGGACTGGTTGTCTTGCCTGAGGTGACGCAGAAGGAGGTGCTCGACATGATGCAGGCCATTCTGCGTTACTATCGCGACATGATGCAGGCGGAACGTCTCTTCTACAAGCCTATACCTTATATATATAGTAGTATTCCTTCTGGCGAGGACCTTTATGCACTCTTCCGTGCTGGGGCCAAACTGTCGCGAAGGCTGGTGAGCACTTGTGTGTCAATGCGTAACCCGATGAAAATGACCACGCTTCGCATCCGTCAAGCCAGAAAGGCAGTCGATCATGGCTTCTACATCGACCGCATGACTGAGGGAGATACCCAGACTTTGCGGGAATATTGGGCTTTGCTGACGGGGGTTTTGGAGAAGTATCACAACGCTCGTCCCACGCATTCTTTGCAGGAAATGCAGTTGCTGATGAGTCAGTTCCCCAAGAACATCCGCCTCTATATCGTGCGTCGAGAGAAGCAAATCGTGGCTGGAGTGGTCGTCTTCGAGTGCCGAACTGTAGCTCATGTGCAATATATTGCGAGTGGGGAAGAGGGCAGAACCTACGGAGCGCTTGACCTCCTGTTCCGACATCTCATAAATGAACGGTACAAACAGTTTGAGTATGTTGACTTCGGCACCTCGAATGAAGACGGAGGTCGCTACCTGAACGAAGGTCTCATCCATCAGAAAGAGGGCTTCGGAGGCAGGGCCGTTTGCTATGATACATACGAGATAGATATCGCTAAGGCATTGGTTTCCAGTGAAGAAAGCACGCCAAAAGACAGCGGAGAAAAGGCTCCTGTCAAGTATCTCGACTTGAAACGTCTCAATAATTCCTTTGAGCCAGAACTGACGGCGGAAGTGTCGCGAGTCGTGCAAGGCGGCTGGTACTTGTTGGGACAGGAGAATAAACGGTTCAGCCAGGCTTTTGCGGAGTATTGCGGAGCCAAGTATTGTGTGCCGACAGGCAATTGTCTCGATGCCTTGACGATGATTCTTGTCGCCTACAAAAACTTGCTCGGATGGGGAGATGATGCGGAAGTCATCGTGCCTTCCAACACCTACATTGCCAGCATTTTAGCCATTAGCAGGGCAGGTCTGCAGCCAGTCTTGTGCGAACCGCGAATCGAAGATTATCTCATCAATCCTGAAAACATCGAAGGTCTCATTACGGAACGGACCAAAGCCATCATGGTGGTGCATCTTTATGGTCGTGTCTGCGATATGAGGCCCATCATGGAAGTGGCAAAGCGGCACGGCGGCTTGAAGGTCATCGAAGATGTCGCTCAGGCACAAGGCGTTGTTTATCAGGGAGTTCGGGCTGGTCATCTTGGCGATGCGGCAGGTTTCAGCTTCTATCCAGGCAAGAACCTCGGAGCCCTTGGAGATGCTGGTTGCATCACTACGGACGATGAAGCGTTGGCCGATTACGTGCGAGCAATGGCGAACTACGGCAGCAAGGAGAAATACTTCAACGAGATAAAGGGTTTGAACAGCCGCATGGATGAGCTGCAAGCAGCAGTCTTGTGCCTGAAACTCAAACGGTTGGATGCCGACAACGAAGTCCGTCGAAAGATTGCAAAGGCTTATAGCGAAGGCATTACGAATCCCCTGATTACCTTACCATCAGAGCCTTCTGAACCTGATGAAAACGTTTGGCATATTTATCCCATTCGCACTTCTGAACGCGATCGCTTGCGTGAATACCTCTCTCGCGAAGGCATCGAGACGATGGTGCACTATCCTGTTCCGCCTCACAAACAGCAGGCTTATAGCGAATGGAACGAGAGGACATATCACATAAGCGAGCAGATTCACCAGGAAATACTGTCGCTCCCCATCTCGCCTGTAATGAAGGAGGAAGAGGTGAAACGCGTCATCGAAGCACTCAATTCGTTCAATTAGCAAACATCCCTCGCCTCGTTCAAAAACGTGGCACGCTTAAATTGCGAACGTCGCACTATACAATCGCGAACGTAACACTATACGTTTGCGATTGTCGCACTATACGTTTGCTAACAAGGCTGGGGAAAAATATTGAAGGGCACTGCCTCACGGCAACGCCCTTCGTTTTGGTTGGTTGGAAAAAGTCTAATTGAAATAATGGTTTGTGATTGATTTTAAGCCTCTGCGGGAGTTTCAGTTGCCTGTTCCTCAGCGGCTGGCGCAGCTTCTGCTTCTGCTTCAGGAGCGGCTGCAGCTTCTTCTGCTGCTTCCTCAGCCTTGGCTTCTGCCTCTGCCTCTGCCTTTGCGACAGCTTCAGCAGCCTTCTTGTCAGCTACTTTTTTCGCGATCTCTGCATTGGCCTTCTTCTCAGCCTCAAGCTTAGCAGCAGCAGCTGCCTTCTTGTCGGCCTCGTTCTTAGCCGTTACTTGACTCAAGCCCTTCTGCTTGTCTGCCTTCCATGCGTCGAATTTTGCCTGGCAGGCAGCCTCGTCGAAGGCGCCCTTCTTGACGCCACCACGCAGGTGCTTCATGAGATACACACCTTCGCGGGAGAGGATGTTGCGAACCGTGTCGGTGGGCTGTGCGCCGCACTCTACCCAATACAGGGCGCGGTCGAATTTCAAATCTACAGTGGCGGGATTGGTGTTCGGGTTGTACGTGCCAATCTTCTCTGTAAACTTACCGTCACGCGGTGCTCTTACATCAGCAATCACGATGCTGTAGAAGGCGTAGCCTTTACGGCCGTGACGCTGCAATCTGATTTTTGTTGCCATAATTTAAATTAGAACTTTTAATAGGTTTGAAATGTGCCGCTAACTCGTAACGGCGGCGCAAAGGTACAACTTTCTTTTGAATTACAATGCATTGAGCATACTTTTTTCTGTCTTACGCACTTGTTTTTGTGCTTTTCTTCCTTAATCTTCATTCTCCAGCCCCCAATATCATCTCCTCACCTAATGTTTGTGCCATAGTTTGTACTATTCGATCGAGTTGATGATAACTGTATCGTCGCCCCAATAATATTCTGTGTATTCGAGGTTAGGCTTTCGGATATAGTCGACATGAGCATCGTGAAAGTTGAAGCATAGCCGTTCGAAGGACTTCAATATGGGCCGTCCCAGGAAACTGCGAGAATCTTCGAAAGGAACATAGTCGTGTGGCTCGAACACTCCTTCTGTCCATATCTTCTGTCCTCCTATCTCGATGAAGAATCCCTCCTTCCGAGCTGCATATTGTGGAGGAAGCATGAAGGTGTTCGCACCGGTATCGAGTAAAAAGGTACCTTTATGTCCATCTATGACATACGGAAGACTGATGCTGCGGTCGCCTTTGTCGCCGGCATTCATGACGAAGTTAGCCACCCTTTCATGGGCAGGTGGTGGAAAGCGGAAAACGATGCTGTCGTATGACAATTCCATGTATCCCAAGCGTATCAAGTCGGGCGCTCCAATGATTCCATCACATTCTTGACCAACAGCAAGGTCTGACACCTTGATTGGCAGGTTGTAAAACACAATGCCATCTATTCGCAGGCTATCCACAACGCCCAGCTGCATGCTGCCTATGATGTTTGGGTCGTCAGCGGTACTGACCAGCGTGGAATCGGGAAGCATACGGGCACCTATCTGGTTGGCAAACTTACGCGAAAGGATAGTGCTTGACAACTCTCCCGTATCTACCATGAAGCGTGCATCCTTATGTTGATTGACGTCCACATTGATGCACATGTGCCCTTGTAAGTTGTCAGGAGCAAGCCTTACGACACTCTTTTCACGGCGAATGGAAACGGGCAGGATGTCTTTCCCGGCTTCTGCCATCCTGTGCCAATGTGCAGACCGCTTCATCCATGCAGAATCCTCTTTCCATCGTTGGTCTATGTAGCATGCCATTCGCTCAATCTCGTCGTACCGGTTCTGCAATATCATCATCCTGTATTTCTTCGAAAGCAGGTATGCAGCATTGCCGTCGAGTTCGGAATCGATACCTTTAACCAGCAGCGTGTCGATTAGTGTCACCATCAAACTGTCCAAAGCGTATGCATCGCAGTAGTCAACCATTGCCAAAGCAAAGAGCATCCTTTCGACTTTGTCATGGTTGTCCATAGCCTTGGCATACATCTTGTCATAGTCAACATGTCGAAGGTTCAAGGAAGCCCTCAACTGTTCTACTATCCAATCATTTATATCCTCTGCCTTTGCTTGTCCGCATAGGCTAAATACAAAGGTAAATATCAATAACAGTTTAGCGTTCATGAATCGACATATAATGCCACCCTTTTCCCTGTGTATTAACTCATTTCGTTTACTACTTCTATGTAGAAACTGAAAGGACGGAATCCGTCATTGCAGCTGATCATTGCACTCATTGGGTTTTTCATCCAGCCGTCGTAGAAGTTGCCTTCGCCTCTGGCCAACGACTCCACGAACTCCTGCATTGAAAGCCATGCCGAGGGACACATTCCATCGGGGCATTTGCCGTCGATGGAAATCCACTGCTGGCCTTCCTTGACGTCACAGGCATGTTCAATGGGGTTCTCGTATTTGGCCATCAGGTCGGGATAGACTGTCTGGCGAATGGCTGTGATCCTAACTTTGTTCATAAGGGCAGAGTGTTATGCTTTCGCGCGCATGGACGCCCGTACCATATATATAATGAGGATGCAATACATGCCTAGGCTGAGGAGTTCCGAACAGGGATTCTGCCACCAGGCTTCGTAGTCGAAGCTGACGTTTTGCCACTTGAGGCCTGCACTGAGTACGCCCATAAGCGCACCGCCTGCGATGAAGCCGCTTGCAAGCAAGGTTCCCTTTTCGCCACGGGCATTGTTCAGGGCTTGGTCTTTGCTGCGAGTCGTGACGAACCAGTTGATGGCTCCTCCGACGATGAGGGGCAGGTTGAGCTCCAAGGGGATGAACATGCCGAGGGCAAAGGCGAGGGCCGACACACCGAAGGCATTGAGCAAGAGCGAAATGAGAGCGCCGATGCCGTAAAGCAGCCAAGGAGCTCCGTTGCCACTCATCAGCGGTTCGATTACTGCAGCCATCGCGTTTGCTTGGGGTGCCGAGAGCGTTCCATCAGTAAAGCCATACGTCTTGTTCAGTATCATGATGACGCCTGCCACGGTGGCCGCGCTGACCAATGTGCCGAGGAATTTCCACGTTTCCTGCTTGCGAGGTGTGGAGCCGAGCCAGTATCCAATCTTCAAGTCGGTGACAAATCCGCCAGCCATACTCAAAGCTGTGCAGACGACGCCACCCATGATGAGGGCTGCCACCATACCGCTCGTGCCGCTCAGACCTACTGCAACCATCACGACGCTGGCAAGGATGAGTGTCATCAGAGTCATGCCGCTCACAGGATTTGTGCCGACGATGGCGATGGCGTTGGCTGCCACAGTAGTGAAGAGGAAAGTGATGATGCTCACCACAAGAATGGCAACAATGCTGAAGACGATGTTTCCGCCCATCACATCGAAGTGGAAGAAGAGGAAAGTCAGGACGAGTGCCAGGATGATGCCAAAGGTGACGAACTTCATGGGAAGGTCGCGCTGGGTGCGAGGAACAGCCTCCTCCGTCCCCTCCGAAGGAGGGGTGAACGGCGCGGCGTCGGAATGATTCCCCCCTCCTTTGGAGGGGTTGGGGGAGGCTGCCAGTCTTACGGCCTGGGCGATAATCTTGCGGCTCTTCACGATGCCGATGATGCTGGCCATCGCGATGCCGCCAATGCCGATACTCTTCGCATATTTGAAGATTTCTTCGGGCGATGCAAGAGCTGCCGTGATGCCTTCCTGAACCTCGAGAGTGGGGAAGAACAGGGCGATGGCGGGCACGATGACCCACCACACAAGCGCTGATCCGCAGCAGATGATAAAGGCGTATTTGAGTCCGACGATGTATCCCATGCCCAAGATGGCTGCTCCTGTGTTGCACTTCAGCACAAGTTTTGCCTTCTCGGCAATAGTGTCGCCCCACAGAAGAGCACGGCTGGTGAAGTTCTCGTGCCAGAGTCCGAAGGTGGCGACGGCAAAGTCGTAGAGTCCGCCAAGCATTCCTGCTATCATCAGCGGCTTGGCTTGAGCACCACCTTTCTCACCGCTCACGAGCACTTGTGTGCCGGCTGTTGCCTCGGGGAAGGGGTATTTGCCGTGCATTTCCTTGACGAAATACTTGCGGAAGGGAATGAGGAAGAGGATGCCGAGGATGCCTCCAAGCAGGCTTGCAAGGAAGACTTCGAGGAAGTTTCCCGTCATTTCGGGGTACTTGGCCTGCAGGATGTAGAGCGCAGGCAAAGTGAAGATGGCTCCGGCAACAATG
>JAGCXU010000121.1 GCA_017961145.1 Bacteroidaceae bacterium
GACCTGAGTTGGGCAAAGCCCGAAACCAACGATGCCGCTTGGAGCGAAATAGACATGACAAAGAACTGGGACGACCAGGGCTATGCCATCAACAACGCCTATGGTTGGTATCGCGTACACCTCAACATTCCAAGCAGCCTGCTCAAAGGCGCTAAGCAAGAGAAGTTCGTCATCTTCGATCTGCCAAAGGCTGATGATACCGACGAATGCTACCTGAACGGCAAACTCATCGGCAAGACTGGCGGCATGCCTGGCGACGCAGGAGGCTACAAGTCTGCCTGGAGCACCGTCCGCAGCTATCCTGTCGACATAAAGACAGGTGGCATCCGATGGGATCAGGACAATGTCATCGCCATTCGTGTCTATAATGGCGGCGAGCCTGGAGGTCTCTTCGAACGTCCACTGTCCATCCGCGTTCCAAGTTCATTGGACGGATTGACGATGCGCTTTACTGATGTCAACGATGGCAACGCACATTGCGACATCGAACTGAACAACGTTTATCCCGTCGTACAGAGTGGCAAACTCGACATCAACATTATTGATCGCGAAAGCGGAGCCGTGCTCTCCAAACTCTCCAAGAAGATGAGCATCAAGCAGAACAAACCCGTACGCCTCACTGTACCCTACGACAAAAAGAAAGTGTGCTTGCTCACAACACAATACACCGACTCGAAGACAGGAAAGACAATCACGCGACGTCTGCCCTTGAAGTACATTCTGACCCCTGCAGCCCCTGCCTCTCCACGATTCAACGCTGCGCCTATCTTCGGCGTACGCCCAGGCTCGCCAGTCATCTACCGCTTCCCCGTATCGGGTGAAAGGCCAATGAAGTTCACCTGTGCCGACCTGCCTGCTGGCCTCGACCTTAAGGAAGCCGATGGCGTGCTCAGCGGGAAAATCAACAGGCCAGGCGACTACACCTTCACCGTTGTTGCCGAAAATGCCAAAGGCAAAGCGTCGCAAAAGTTCACACTCAAGGTGGGCGACCGCATGATAGCTCTTACTCCGCCTATGGGTTGGAACTCTTGGAACTGCTGGGCACTGAGTGTGTCGCAGGAGAAAGTCATGTCTTCTGCACAAGCACTCCTCGACAAAGGACTTGCCGACTACGGCTATTGCTACATGAACATCGACGACGGATGGGAAGCCGAAAAGCGTAACGCCGACGGAACCATTGCTGTGAACGAAAAGTTCCCATCGATGAAAGCCCTTGGCGACTGGCTTCACGAGCGCGGCCTCAAGTTTGGCATCTACTCATCTCCCGGCGACTATACCTGCGGAGGCTATCTCGGAAGTATCGACCACGAGTTGCAGGACGCCGAAAGCTACAACAGCTGGGGCATCGACTACCTTAAGTATGACTGGTGCGGCTATGGTCGCGAGCACGCTAAAGAGAGGGATAAGGGCGTGGCCTCATACGTTCGTCCCTATCTGCTCATGCAGAAGTTCCTGCGCGACCAGCCTCGCGACATCTTCTACAGTCTCTGCCAATACGGTATGGCTAACGTCTGGGAATGGGGTCGCTTCGTAGATGCCAACAGCTGGCGCACCACAGGCGACATTACAGACACATGGCGTTCGATGTACGACATCGGTTTCCGCAAACAGGCAGGTCTCGCAGAATATGCTGCTCCAGGACATTGGAACGACCCCGACATGCTCATCGTGGGCAAGGTAGGTTGGAGCAGCAACCTTCGCGACAGCCGCCTCACACCCGACGAGCAATACACTCACATCACGCTTTGGACGCTCCTTGCCTCCAACATGCTCATCGGTTGCGACATCGCTCAGATGGACGACTTCACCGTAGGTCTCCTTTGCAACCATGAAGTCAACCTCATCAATCAGGACATCCTTGGCAAGCAGGCCGACCGCGTTGTTAAAGATGGTGACATCGAAGTGTGGTCACGTCCGCTTGCAGACGGTAGCCAGGCCTTCGGCATCTTCAACGTTGGCGAAGAAGACAAACAGGTTGACATCAAGAAATACATCTCACCGAACTTCAAGTTCCGTGACCTTTGGAGACAGAAAGACCTCTCTGCCGACGAACTTGTCTGCACCATTCCCACCCACGGATGCAAATATCTGAAAGTAAGCAAATAATCGTCTTAAAAGATAATCAGGCAATGAAAAAAGGTTTATTGTTAGCATGTCTGGCATTGGTTTCTATCCTGCCGGCACATGCAACTGATTGGCAAGCAAAGACAGATACAATATGGCCTGCACGCCACTACCGTGAACTCGGCGGTGAAGCGACAGGCAGTCAACGTTCTAATTCATACATCACCTGGGGCTATCCCACTGGAACTGTCCTCGTCTATGGTATCCATCTTCCGACGGGACATGTCCGTGCTGATGCCGTATTCAAGACATCGGGCAAAAAGCTTTCCTTCGGTGTCCGCATCGTGCATCCCGCCACTGGAACTGTCGTTCTTGAAAAAACAACGACAAGCACAACTACTACGTCAGCAGAGCAACGCATGGAAATAATGCCCGACACGGAAATACCCTACGATGGATGGTATCGCTTTGAACTTACCTGTCCAAACGGTTCAAGTTCAGACCGCCTCAACTTGCTCCTCTTCCAACGCACTTCTACACTTAGCATCACAGACTCCGAGATATTCATGGCCCCAAGTGTACATCTTTGGTGGAGCACCGAGGTTCCTGGAGCACCATCGGGACAAAGCTATGACTGGACGTACCTCGAAGTGATGTATCCAAGTGCTTATAAACAGCCGGCGACCTATCAAATGGCAATCGGAACTGACGGCATGTATTCTGGCATACAAATGCCTAATCGCAGCGATGGGAGCTATGGGCACACTGTCCTCTTCTCTGTCTGGGACAATGGCGACGTAGATGAGGACAAGACATTGCCCGACATCATGCGTTCTGCTGCTGTCGACCTAGGTCCTGAAGCCTACGCCACTCGCTTCGGAGGAGAAGGTACAGGCTCAAGCATCCGCTACAACCGTGATGACTTCTGGGAGTTCGATCATTGGGTACAATTCCTTTACAATGTTCGCCCAGACATTATCAGCGTGACCAACGAAGACGGTACTGTTTCTGAGTTCGAGAGTACTTTGCAGTCCGTTTGGTTCAAACAAGCCGAGGAGGCTGACTGGCACTACATGGGTACGCTTCGTATGGCAGGAGCCAACCGACTCACGAGCGGCATCTACAGCTTCCTTGAGAACTTCGGAGATAAGGGCGGCAACCTGATGCGTCGCTGCTACTTCCGCAACGGAGCTATGCGTTCCGCAGCAAATGGCAAGTGGTATGCGCTGAACCATGCAGGCTATGGTCACACGCAAGGCAAGAACCAACGCAATTCCCGATATGATTACGGGCACGGCGTAACAGAACTTTATGACAAGACCTTCTACCTGGAAACGGGAGGTTATATGGGAACACGAGACAGTGCAAGCACCTGTGAGCCTCCCGTCATGGGCGAGATGCCTTGGGTGGACACTATCAACATTGCACGCTTGGAACATCGTGTCGATGAAGGTATCCTTCATTACCAAGCGTGGACCATGCAATCGCGCATCGAGTTGACTCGCACCGTTTCCGACCCTGCCACGTGGAAAGTCATTAGCTTCAGTGATGAGGAAACTGAAGGCGAAGGCGATTACGGACGTGCTTCCATGATACTGGACGGCAATAGGAGTGCCTACTACCACAACAAATGGAAGAATGGTTCAGTGGCTTATCCTCATACCTTTGTCATCGAGGCTCCCGACACCGTTACCATCAGGTCAATTGAACTCTATCAGAGCCGTGAGAGCAAGTATCGCGCAAAGCAGATGATGCTCGCTGTTTCCGACAATGGTACGCGTTGGACGACTGTCGAATCGCGCCTCAACATTGAGGATTCCACCTCACCCACCATTTATTTGTCGGAGCCTGTTACTGCCAAATACTTCCGCATACGCTTTCTGGCAGGCTATGGTACTGACCTTGTCATCAACGAGCTCTACTTCAAGGATGAGTACAGACTTGACGACATGCTCGACCTTGCCCAGCAGATCATTGACGAATCCGACCATTGGGGAGGCTACGCTCCTGCCGACCTTGGGCCGCTTCTTGAAGTTTATGCCAATGGAACATGCACCGACATTGATGCTTTGAGGCAAGCCATTGAGGATCTTGGCGAAACAGCTCAGCCACTTAACTACGGCGTCGTAGCCAAGGCAGAGTCTTTCACACCGAAAGCTGTCTATCAGATTCATAGTCTTTCGAAACGTGGTGACATCATCTCGACCACTGACGATGCGCTTTCCATCGTGGCATCGAATGTCGCCACCGCAGCCGAAGCATATAAACAACCGTGCCGTGTCACCGATCCTTACTGCAATTGGATGATTCTCCATTCCGACAAGTACAACGAGTATTACCTCTACAACCTCGGGGCAAAGAAGTATCTTCGCGTCGAAGGCACTTCCTTGACGCTTTCCGACACACCTATGCCCATAAGCATCAAGAAGAATGGCGACGGCTTCTCAATCGGCATCAATGGCAAGTATGTTGGCATTAACGCCAATGCCGAAACGCCTGTCATCCTCATAAATACCGCAAGTTCCAACGGCATCTTCCAGTTGCGAACCAATCACTACATGAGGCCCGACGAGGTTACACTGCAGGGGCTTACTGATGACGCAGAGAA
>JAGCXU010000013.1 GCA_017961145.1 Bacteroidaceae bacterium
ACGAAGGCATCCGCCACAAGTCGAAGCCTTGGTTCTCTGCACAGTTCCACCCCGAAGCCTGCTCTGGCCCGACGGATACAGAGTGGATGTTTGATGAGTTCATATCTTTAGTTGACAAGCCAGCAAGTAAACAAGTTAACGAGTTTGAAGATAGAACAAACAACTTGTCTACTCACAAACTACATGTCAACTCTTCACTTCCAAAGAAGGTACTCCTCCTTGGCTCTGGTGCCTTGAAGATTGGTCAGGCTGGAGAATTTGATTATAGTGGAGCCCAGGCACTGAAGGCTTTGAAAGAAGAAGGTGTCAAGTCGGTGCTTATCAATCCCAATGTTGCAACGGTTCAGACCTCGAAGGACGTTGCGGACACGGTCTATTTCCAGCCCGTTACGCCAGAGTTTGTGGAGCAGGTTATCGAAAAGGAGCGACCGGATGGCATCCTATTGAGCTTCGGCGGACAGACGGCCTTGAACTGTGGCGTGGAGCTTTACAAGAAAGGCGTCTTCGATAAATACGGCGTCAAAGTCCTTGGCACGCCTGTCCAGGCAATCATCGATACCGAAGACCGCGACCTCTTTGTCAAGCGACTTGACGAGATTGGGGTAAAGACCATCAAGAGCGAGGCCTGCAATACCATCGCTGAGGTACAGAGGGCAGCCCACGAGCTTGGCTTCCCCGTGATACTCCGCGCCGCATACGCCTTGGGCGGACTCGGTTCGGGCTTTTGTGACAACGACGAAGAACTGCTTGCACAAGCCGAAGAAGCCTTCTCGTTCTCCCCTCAGGTGCTGGTCGAGAAGTCTTTGAAGGGCTGGAAGGAGATTGAATACGAGGTGGTGCGCGACCGTTTCGATAACTGCATTACGGTCTGCAACATGGAGAACCTCGACCCACTTGGCATCCACACGGGCGAAAGCATCGTTGTGGCCCCGTCGCAAACACTCAGTAATGCCGAGTACCACAAGCTCCGAGCCCTTGCTATCAAGATAATACGCCACATCGGCATTGTCGGCGAATGCAACGTGCAGTACGCCCTCGACCCCAATTCCGAAGACTATCGCGTCATCGAGGTCAACGCCCGCCTCAGCCGTTCGTCTGCTTTGGCGAGCAAGGCGACGGGCTATCCGTTGGCTTTCGTGGCCGCCAAGCTCGGTCTGGGCTACGGACTCTTCGACCTCAAGAATAGCGTAACGAAAACAACGTCAGCTTTCTTCGAACCCGCCCTCGACTACGTCGTTTGCAAGATACCACGATGGGACCTTTCGAAGTTTCATGGCGTGAACCGTCAGCTGGGCTCATCCATGAAGAGTGTGGGAGAAGTGATGTCTATCGGGCGTACCTTCGAGGAAGCCTTGCAGAAAGGGCTTCGCATGATAGGACAAGGCATGCACGGCTTTGTGGACAACCACCAACTGAAGATTCCTAACATCTCACACGACCTGCAGCAGCCAACTGACATGCGCATCTTCGTCGTAGCAAAAGCTATGTTATGCGGCTACTCCGTCGAGAAGATTCACGAACTCACAAAGATAGACCTTTGGTTCCTGAAGAAGCTTCGGCACATTGTCCAACTCAACGAGCGTCTGCAGTCCTTCTCGCAACTCTCGGAATTTGTGGGATTCATGGAGTACACCGAGTTCCTTGAGATACTTGAGGCACCTGAGGTCAAGGGATTGCTTCGCGAGGCGAAGGTATATGGCTTCACGGATTTCCAGATAGCCCGTGCCATCGGACTGGAAACGAAAATGAAAATGGAAGATGCTGGACTGCTTGTCCGCAAATGGCGAAAAGAACTTGGCCTGCTTCCAACAGTCCACCAAATAGATACCCTCGCGGCAGAGTACCCGGCACAAACCAATTACCTATATCTCTCGTATATCTGATTCCGCCGATTTGAAGTTCTGGGCATTCCGACGCAATTCTGAAATATCTTTCTCATGAATTGTTGTATTACAGAAACAAATTAGTACCTTTGCACCTACACAGATGCATATTTTATAATGACGACGAACATTTCGACTGCAAATGGCCCGACAAGTGGGCGGGAACGACATGTAGTGCTGGATGCACTACGTGGTCTGGCTTTGCTAGGCATCGTGCTGGCTAATTTCCCCGAGTTCGGGTTGTGGACGTTCCTCACCCCTGAATCTCAATCTTTGCTACCGACTGCATCCATCGACCGCACTTGCCGCTTCCTGCTTTACATGCTGGTCGACGGCAAGTTCTACACCATCTTCTCGCTCCTTTTCGGCGTAGGCTTTGCCCTCTTCCTCTCCCGTCATAGCCGTAGCCGCTTTGTTCGCAGGATGCTACTCCTTGCCCTCATCGGAGCCATGCATCTGCTTTTCATTTGGAGCGGCGACATTCTTTTGCTCTATGCCATTGGTGGACTGTTGCTGACACTTTTTGTACGATGCTCAGATCGCTTGCTTCTTTGGCTGGCTGGAGCACTTATCTTGCTTCCTGTCGGGCTGGATGCTTTGACGGAATTCTATGGCATTGACTTCGCTGCACCCTTCTACGCAGCATGGTGGAACGAGGCTTCGGCTATGGGCATCAATGAAGAGAATTTCGCCTCTTGGCTTCGAGATGCCAACTCTTACCCGCAGATGTTTGCTTTTCTCCGTCAAGGAGCCTACGAACGCATCTGGGAATTTGTGAGCGGACATCGTTTGCCTAAAGTTCTGGGACTCTTCATGTTGGGTTATCTTATGGGCAAGTATCGCCTCTATGCATGCCTCTCCCAACTGCCACTGATGCGTGTGTTGCGCTGGTGCCTAATGCCAGCCTTACTACTTTCTGTGCTTTATGCATGGAGCGCAACGAACGAACATCCCTGGGGACTCACGCTCCACTCCCTACTCTATGCCGTGAGCGTCATCCCCTTAGCTCTCTGCTATGTGGCAGCCTTCTGTCTGCTCTTTTCGAGGAACACCGAACGTCAACAACCCTCAGCCGCATTCGCCATGCTGGCAGCACCGGGACGAATGGCCCTAACCAACTATATCAGTCAGTCAATCATAGGCATTTTCCTATTCTACGGGCTGGGACTCGGACTTGGAACCCGTTTCGGGCTCGTCTATATCGAACTATCTGCACTTATAGTATTCCTTTTACAGGTACTGGTAAGTCACTTATGGCTCAGCCACTTCCGCTTTGGTCCGCTAGAATGGCTATGGCGTATCTGCACCTACGGACGCTTCTTCCCAATCCGCATATAGTCTTAACTTCCCAAAATCATTATTGCACACTGCCCCACCCAACCAGTCGGGACATACGGCACGATATATGCGACGACTCATCCCGACCTACATCGGAATCGGTCATTCAACACGGTGGAGCTCCTGTAGGACACTTTCTTCCATCACTTCTGCAACCTGTACTGGCCCGGGGTCATGCCCGTTTCCTTCTTGAAGAACTTGCTGAAGAATGAAGGATTGGCAAAGTTCATGCGTTCGGCTATCTCCCATACAGGCAAATCACTATAGCGAAGTAGCACCTTAGCCTTCTGAATAGTGTGACGATTGATCCATTGCATGACTGAGAGACCGCTGACGCGCTTAATGACGGCTCCTAGGTGGTTGGGAGTAATGCAGAGTTTGTCAGCATAAAATGCTATCTTGCGCTGCCTGAGGCCATTAGAATTTACAAGTTTGAGGAACTGATGAAGTATCAGTTCATAGCGCGAAGTCTTCGCTTGTCGGTTACCAATCTCACGCCATTCAATATGGCTAAGTTCCGTAAGCAAAGCCGACTGCAACTTCTGGATTACTTCTGTCATAACGATGGGACGATGCACGGTATGCCAAATCAGTTGGAAGTACTGACATGCCAAATCCCACTCATCATCGTTCAGTGTGAAGCAAGTATGTTGGCTTGGCTCTGCAAACAAGGGTTGGTCTTTGAAGGAGAAGGCCTGCATGTCGAAGTCGTCGCTCCATTCCTGAATTTCGATGATGCCATCTGGTGTGAGCAGCATTGCGGAATGTCGTTGCAATAAAAATTCTTCGAGGTTCACGACGACACGCACCCAACCTTCACGCACCATCATCAGACGTCCTTCACCTACTTGATAAGGTTGTCCGTTCTCCATTCCTTGGATGCGGAAGTTGTGCAAGGTGATGAAGATGTTATCATCAGCGTAGAATGTTTCGGGATGCTTGCCTTTCTCTTGTTCGAGGACACTTACGCTCCTGCCGCGTATAAGTTCGAGGTTCAGTTTTCCTATCTTTTTGTCCATAATCGTTACATCAGAACATTTCTTCTCTATATTAGATAACGTATAAATGGAAAAATCATTGTATCTTTGCACCAAAGAATGTACTAAACTTGCTAAATCGCCATGCAAAAGACACGAAACGGGCTGCTTCTGCTCCTCTTTTTTGTTGCGGGAGGATTGGCAGCACAGCAGAACGAGATAGTCATCGACACAGGTAAAAGCCTCGGTCAGGCCTCGCTATATATCTACGGGCAGTTCATCGAATACATGGGGCAGGACATTGAGGGCGGCATCTACGACCCTGAGTCTCCGCTGGCAGACAGCCACGGCATTCGTCAGGACGTGCTCGAAAAGGCAAAGGAACTTGCTCCGAGCATGATACGTTTCCCTGGTGGAACCTTCGTCAAGACCTTCCATTGGATGGATGGCGTAGGGCCGAAAGAGCAGCGAAGACCTTCGAAGAACCTCATTTGGGGCGGCATCAACAGC
>JAGCXU010000122.1 GCA_017961145.1 Bacteroidaceae bacterium
AAAGACTGTCGAGCAATTTTCGTCCGCGCACAATTCGCGGATATATCCTCGACAATCACGGTGCAAAGGTATGGCGATTTTCCGTTTTTTGCAAATTTATCGGCTCTGCAAGCCTTGCAAAACACAAAGAATTCGTAAATTTGTTCCGAAAAGTTGTAAATTTGTAGCCAATAAAGGAATTCGATAAATCGCAATTTAGCAGTATTATGAGACTATTATTATGCGCACAATTGATGCTCCTTGCTTTAACAGCTTATGCAACAGGGCAAGACGGAGATGTTATTTATATCAATGGCGAGAGGTTGGAGTTGTTGGGAAGACCTATCTGCCTTGACTCCACGTTATATCATACTCTAAAAGACGAACTGCCATCAAACCGGCATAATGTCACATCCAATTGGGATGGCTTTACCGCTTATTGGAGCATTATCAATGATAAGCTCTATCTGGATAGCGTCAGGTGTGAAGCTTATGACCCAAAAGCAAAGGCAGTAACGGGCGAAAGCATCCCGTCTATGACTCTATATCGCATCTTCAACAAATATAGCGCAGGTAACCGAATAGCTGCCAGTTGGGTATCAGGCAAGATTCGGGTGGCAAAAGGTAAGGTCATCTATTACCAGCACACGGGATATGAACGCAACTATGAAGAAGAAACGATTCTTGACATAGACCAAGGTAAAGTGATAGGAAAGAAGGAATATCACAATTTCGTCAATGATGGATTCGCCTTCGACAAACTAGAACAGTATGGAGCCCAAGAAATGCTGCATAAAATACTCCCTCTACATATTGAGCGCTATCCTGAACTGGCCCATGTGAAACGATTGATCTTTAGAGTTAAACGTGCTTGTGTTGACAAGAAAGGGAATCTTGTGGAATGTGATGTGCAGGTAGTAAAGCCTGATGCCAACCCACAACTTGCCACAGAGATAGCAGAGGCACTGAAGACCTATCATCCATGGAAAGTTTATTTTATAAATGGAGAATATCGTGCTTTGGGAATTGAGAACTGGACAATTCCGTATATTCTGCATGACAAGTAAATTCCAATTTAACGAACAAAAGCGAGGCCATTGGCTTCGCTTTTTCAATAGTTAGCTTGTCTTGTTAATTATACAGAACTGCTGTACGCAGATTGAATTCTAACAATCTAACAAAACTAAATTGTTAGAAAAGACATATACATTTATGACATTGTGTCGCGACTCGGAAGAGCCTAAACGAGTTTGTCTCTTCTCTCGCTGCTAACATTGTTAGAAAAGACACAGAGCCGCTCTGATTTTCGGGGCGGTTTTGTTGTTTCGCAGATGGAGGGGCTTTCCCTAGAAACGTCTCACATCCTCGACTTCTTCGATTTTCTTCAGGTCGCGACAGATGGACTGGATGTCCTTGGAGTCGTGAACGCCGAGTCGGATTTCGGCAGTAAACAGCCCGTCGCTGGTGTCGATGTGTACGCTGTGGATGTTGACGTTGAGTTGCTGCGAGAGGATTCCCGTGATCTGATGGAGGACGCCTACGCGGTCGAAGCCGACGATGTGCAGGGTGGCGGGGAAGGAGAGTGTGCCGTGAGTGTCCCAGGTGGCAGCCAGAATCTGGTTTCCGCCAGTTGCCTTGAGGCGTTTAGCGATGTCGCACTGGCGCTTGTGGATGATGATTTTGCCGTTTTCATCGAGGTATCCGAGCACGTCATCGCCAGGAATGGGGTGGCATTGGTCGCACATGGCGTATCGGTCGATGGTTTCTTCGCTGAGGATGAGCGGCTTCTTCTTGTCGATTTGGAGTGCCTTGTCGTCTTCTCCGGCAGCGGGCTTTGTCTCCTCGTCCTCGGGGGAGGTTGGGAGGGGGCTTTTCCTCTTGAAGATTGTCAGGTACTTGCTCCACTTCTTTTCCTTGTGAATCTTTTCGTTGAGGGCGTTCAGGTCGCCTTCGCCCAGGGTGATTGTCTGCGAGCCTATCATGGAAAGCAGTTCCTCGCGGCTGCTCAAACCGTGGAAGCGACACAGTTTCGCGATGTTGACGCTCGTGGCTTCTTTCTCATGTTTCTGCAGGAAGTCGCCAAGGATGTCCTCGCCAATCTTCTGTTTCTCGCGCTCCATTCTGCGAAGGATGGCAACGATTTTTCCCTTTGCCTTTGCCGTCGTGGCATAGTCTATCCAGCCTTTATCGACTTTCTGGTTCTTCGAGGTGAGGATTTCGACTTGGTCGCCGCTCTCGAGGACGTGGCTGATGCCGACGAGTTTGTGGTTGACTTTGGCTCCGATGCAATGGGTGCCTAGGAAAGTGTGCACGCTGAAAGCAAAGTCGAGGACAGTACAACCTGCAGGCATCGTCTTGAATTCGCCCTTGGGTGTCACGACGAAAATCTCGTTGGCAAAGAGGTTGAGCTTGATGGTATCGAGGAAATCGATGGCATTCGGCTGTGGATCGTCGAGGATTTCCTTGATTTGGTAGAGCCATCTGTCCAGTTCGTTCTCGCTTTCTTCCGAGGTCTTGTCGCCCTCCTTGTACTTCCAATGAGCGGCAAAGCCGTGTTCGGCGATGTCGTCCATGCGACGGCTTCGTATCTGAACCTCAACCCATTTGCCCGACTTGCTCATGAGCGTAGAGTGGAGCGCCTGGTAGCCGTTGGCCTTCTTGTTGTGCACCCAGTCGCGCAAACGGTCGGGATGCGGCTTGTATATTGTGCTTGCGATGTTGTAGATCTTGAAGCATTCGTCCGTTTCGTTCATGCCTTCCGACACTTCAAATATGATGCGGACAGCCAGAATGTCATAGACTTCTTCGAATGTGACGTGCTTTGTCTGCATCTTCGACCAGATGCTATAGGGCTTCTTGATGCGCGCCTTGATTTCGTACTTGATGCCTGCTTTGTCGAGTTCCTGCCTGATGGGGGCTGTGAACTGGTCGAAGATGGTCGTCAAGTGCTCCCGAATGCCCTCGAGCTGGTCTTGAATCGCCTTGTATTCCTCAGGATGCTCGTAGCTGAAGCTGAGGTCCTCGAGCTCCTCCTTCACTTTGTTCAAGCCGAGACGATGTGCCAGAGGAGCATAGATGTAGAGTGTTTCGCCAGCAATCTTGTATTGTTTTCCAGGCAGTTGGCTGCCCAGGGTTCGCATGTTATGCAGTCGGTCGGAAATCTTTATCAGGATGACTCGGATGTCTTCGCTCATTGTGAGCAGCAGTTTCTTGAAAGATTCTGCCTGGACAGATGCTTTGTCGCCGAAGATGCCGCCAGAAATCTTGGTCAGTCCGTCAACGATTTGTGCGATTTTAGGGCCGAAGATGTTGGCGATGTCCTCAACCGTATAGTCCGTATCCTCTACGACATCGTGGAGGAGAGCCGAGCAGATGCCTGTGCTGCCCAAGCCGATGTCCTCGCAGGCAATCTGTGCTACGGCAATGGGGTGCATGATGTATGGCTCGCCAGAAAGTCGACGGACGCCTTTGTGAGCTTCCTTTGCGAAGTTGAAGGCCTTGTCGATGATCTCGGTGTGCTTGCGATGATGGGATGCCAGATAAGTGTCTATCAGATGTTGATAGGCTTCGGCAACCATCTTTTCATCTTCCATTTCACGAAGGTTAATGTCTTCCATAGTTCTTCTTAATTCACTCTGATACGTTGTCCGACCATAACCTTGTTGCCCTTTATGCCGTTGAGGCGACGCAGATGGGCAACTGTGGTGCGGTTTCTTCTTGCGATTGACCCCAAGGTATCGCCTTTGCGAACGGTAGCATACTTGGCTCCTCGCTTGCTTTTGCTGCTTTTCGGTTGGGACTGTTCCACGACGGGAACATCAATAGCCGTCTGCACTTCTGCTAAAGGAACGTAGATGGAGTCGCCAGCCTCAATGAATGCATTGATGGCGGAGGTCGGCATTCGAAGTGTGCAAGCGTGCGAATCGCCAGGAATTAGCGTGGTCCGATATTGTGGGTTGAGCTTTCGAAGTTCTTCCTGATCGATGCCACAAAGTTCGGATATGCGTTCCATGCGAACATTTCTGCTGACCTGTATTGTATCAGTTCCTTGCGGAAGTGTGGTGTTGACGGGGCAGATATTGTGGTCGCAATAGTAGTTCATGATGTAGTTCGCTGCGATGAAGGCGGGAACATAGCCTCGAGTTTCGGCAGGAAGATAGGGGTAAATCGTCCAATAATCCTTGACGCCTCCAGCCCTCTTGATGGCTTTGGTGACATTGTTGGGGCCACAATTATAGCTGGCAATGGCGAGAGTCCAGTCGCCAAAGATGCCATAGAGGTCGCGCAAATAACGGGCCGCAGCATAACTTGCCTTGATAGGGTCGCGACGTTCGTCAATCAGACTGGTAACTTCGAGACCATATTGTTTGCCAGTCGTTATCATGAATTGCCAAAGGCCGACTGCTCCAGCTCGGCTAACGGCTGTAGGGTTGAGTGCACTTTCAATGATAGGAAGGTACTTCAACTCAAGTGGCATCTGATAGCTCTCGAGTGCTTCCTCGAAGATAGGGTTGTAGAAGTTGCTCGCGCCCAACAGTATGGCGACAGAGTTGCGCAGTCGTCCACTGTAAATATCAATGTATTTCTGCACGACATTATTGTATGGCATGCTGATGACATTGGGCAATCTGCTGAGCCGATAAGTGTATGTTTCGGCATCGAAGACAGGGTTTTCGCCAGTCGTCTCGCAAGCTTCGTCGAAGGAGAGGAAGTTGCGAGTCTTCCAATCCCACAGCAAACTGTCGATTTCCTGTGGTTGCATGCCTTCTGGCAATTCGGTGACGTCGTCTTCAATGTATTCCACCTCCTGAGCCGAGCAAGGGAGTATGAGGCAGGGAGCAAGGAATAATAAGAGGAGGAAACGAGATATGTTGAGTCTTTTCATAGTCTTTGTTTTGTCGTTTAGAAGTTAATGACGCATTGTACACCTGGGGTTGTGCTGCGAAGATTCATGTCGAAGCGACCAGTTTCGATTATTGTAGGTTGTATTTCCAGGCTGAGGTCTTTGGAGATGTCGAATGTCGAGAGTTCTGCGTCGACATAGGCATCGATGACGGACAGCAGGTAAACTCCGACAAAGGAGAATATGCTGAGGTCGCGATACCTGCGGAAAGTGTCCTTTTTGCTCTTGAAGATGCCTTTGAAGCGCTCTTCCTTTCCTTCGATACTATAGCGCGGAGGCAGCATCTTTTCGTAGCTTTTCGTGCTTGGATCGCTATCCATGATATCCAGGTAGGCTTGTGAATAGTCGGAGAGCATCTGCCCATTCCAGGTTAGGGCATACACGCAACCGAGGAACCCACCATAGACAATTGGCAACTTCCAGTACTTGCGATTGTAGATTTGACCTGCTCCAGGCACTACCAAACCCAGCCACATTGCCCGAATAGGGTCAGGTTTGAAGGTCTTGAGGTCGCGATGAGGGCGTATCTTTCTCAGCAAGTTGTCGCTAATGGAAAGCAGTTTGCCGGTATCGACGGCGAGTGAATCGGGCTTCAAAGTCTCGACGAGTGTTTCGATGGAGTCAGGTACGAGCACACTTTCCTCTTCCTGTGCTTGGAGCGCAGGAGTGGAGCCAAGCCAAAGGAGCAAGGCTGTCAGGAGTGGGAGAGTGTGTCGTCCGAGTTTCATCAGTTGCGGAGCTTGTCGAACATTTCGATGATGCGTTCCAGTTCTGTCTCGTTGGCGAAGGGAATGCTAATCTTGCCTTTGCCACTTTCGGAACAGGTCATTTCCACTTTCGTCTTGAAGATTTTCCTCAGTCCTTCGCGAAGGAGGTTGTAGTCGGCACTGAGGTTGGAGCCTTTCTGGCGGATGCGAGTGCCTGTTTTGGTCTTGACGGAGCCGCCTTCGCTGAGTTGCTTCGCCATGTTTTCTATTTGACGGACACTCAGACGGCCTTTCTTCATCTCGGAGAAGACCTTGAGCTGTGCCTTGGGATCGGAGACGGAAAGCAAGGCGCGGGCATGTCCCATGTCGATATCTCTGTTTCGAAGTGCCACTTGCACGCTTGCTGGAAGCTTCAGGAGGCGAAGGTAGTTTGCGATGGTAGCACGGTTTTTGCCAACTTTCTCGCTGAGCTGGTCCTGGGTGAGGTTGTGTCCTTCGATGAGGTTCTGATAGGCCAGAGCCACTTCTATCGCGTTAAGGTCTTCGCGCTGGATGTTCTCGACGAGTGCCATCTCCAGCATATTCTCGTCGTCGACTGTGCGAATATAGGCTGGAATGGTGATGAGGCCGACTCTTTGGCTTGCCCTCCAACGCCTTTCACCTGCGATGATGGTGTAAGTTCCATCGCCCATATCGCGAAGAGTGATTGGTTGCACGATTCCGATTTGGCGGATAGAGTTGGCGAGTTCCTGCAGAGAGTCGTCGTCGAACTCTCGTCGAGGCTGGTTGGGATTCGGCTTAATGTCGTCCATCTTCACTTCCTGAAGGTTCGACGAGCCGTTTGTCTGAATGACTTCTGTCTGGAGAAGGGCGTCGAGGCCTCTGCCCAGAGCTTGTCCTTGATACTTTTTGCGGATTGCCATATTGCGGTTATTTCTGTTTTTTATTCTTTTCGATGATTTCCTGAGCGAGTGCCAAATGAGCCTTCGAACCTGTAGCATCGGCATCGTAGAGGATGGCAGGAACGCCATGACTGGGTGCTTCGCTGAGTTTCACATTACGCTGAATGACCGTCTTGAACACGAGTTCGCGGAAATGACGCTTCACCTCTTCGTAGATCTGATTAGCCAATCTCAGTCGACTATCGTACATTGTCAGGAGGAATCCCTCAATCTCGAGACGAGGATTCATGCGTGTCTTGACGATTTTTATCGTGTTGAGCAGCTTGCTGATGCCTTCCAGAGCGAAGTACTCGCATTGGACTGGGATGATGACACTATCGGCAGCCGTGAGGGCATTTACTGTGATGAGGCCAAGGCTGGGACTGCAATCGATGAGGATGTAGTCGTAATCCTTGACGATGGGCTGCAGCAGATTTCTCATCATTTGCTCCTGATTCTTGAAGTTCAGCAGTTCTATCTCGGCTCCTACCAAGTTGATGTGTGAGGGCACGATGTCGAGTCCGTCGATATCTGTTGTGTAGATAATGTCCTTGATGTCAACCTGGCCGAGTAATGCATTATAGATGGAGTGCTCCAACTTGCTGACATCCACGCCCATACCGCTTGATGCGTTGGCTTGCGGATCAGCGTCGATGAGGAGTACTTTCTTTTCGAGAGTTGCGAGTGAGGCAGCGAGGTTCATGCTTGTCGTAGTCTTGCCCACGCCACCTTTCTGGTTTACTATTGCGATTGTTTTGCTCATAATTGTCTTTTTTTTATTTGACAACGGACAACGGACGGCAGACGACGGATTGATATTGGCAGTCTGCAGAGTGAATGTCTGTTGTCAGTTGTCGGTAGTCGGTTGTCTTATTTATGTCTGCAAATATACGTCAAAAGTTCGAGAAATACGCCATTTTCCTTAAGCAGAATGCTTAAAGTGTTGATAAGTCCGTGTTTTTGTTGATAACTTTTCAGGTCAGGAACATTCTCTTCCCCCGTTAACGGGAAAAACGACTGCAGTGACGTTGCCAAATGTCACGTTTGACGTTTGCCATCGTCACACTATACGATTGCGATCGTCACACTATACGTTTGCTATCATAACACTATACGTTTACGAACGACCAACGCCATGTTTTTTCAGACAAGTTTCGACGTTTTTTCTCGCGACTGGCGAATTTTAATTTTTTGATTTTGAGTTTTGAATTTTAAATTGTATCTTTGCATGGAAAATAAAAGCATTTATGTCAAAACGTCCCTTGATACTTATCTCGAACGACGATGGTGTGGAAGCTCAAGGCATACAGGTCCTGACCGCACTTATGCAGCGTCTTGGCGACGTCATCGTAGTGGCTCCAGACGGGCCTCGCAGCAGTTCGTCGTGCGGAATCACGCCTATCAATACCCTCTACGTAACACTTCTGAGGGAAGAGGAAGGCCTGAAGGTCTATCATTGCAGCGGAACTCCCACAGATTGCGTCAAGTTGGCTCTGGACGGACTGTTGACAAGGAGGCCTGACCTCGTTGTGAGCGGCATCAATCATGGAGATAACGCGTCTTGCAGCATACATTACAGTGGTACGGTCGGAGCAGTCCTCGAGTCGTGCATGAAGCAGATTCCCTCCATCGCCTTCAGTCTTCGGACCAGAAGCCAGCAGTGTGATTTCCGCCCTTATGAAGAGGTCATCCTCTCGACGGCTCGCTTTGTCCTCGAACATGGGCTTCCAAACGATGTCCTGCTCAATGTGAACTTCCCAGAAGTGCCTGTCCTGAAGGGTGCGAAAATCTGCCGAATCGGACGGGGAATGTGGATGAAAGAGATGATGAAGGTTGGCGAAGGAGCCTATCGTCTGACAGGATATTTCCAAAACCTCGAGCCTGATTCAGCCGATACGGACTATTGGGCGCTCGACCACGGCTTTGCTTCCATCACTCCAGTACAGCTCGACATGACTGCTTACAGCTTGTTCGACGAGCTAAAATCTTTACAGAATGAAGTATTATCTCATAGCAGGTGAGGCAAGTGGAGATGTTCACGCAAGCCATTTGATTGCCTCCATCAAGCAGGAAGATGCGGAGGCTCAGTTCCGTTGCTTTGGTGGAGACATGATGAAGGCACAAGGCGCAGAACTGGTTCAGCACTATCGCGACCTCGCTTATATGGGTTTCTTGCAGGTTATCAAGCACTTACCTACGATATTTCGAGGCATGAAACGATGTCGCGAGGACATTCTCGAGTGGCAGCCAAACGCGCTTATTCTGGTCGATTATCCAGGCTTCAACCTTAGGATAGCACGCTTCATCAAGCAACATAGCACGATACCCGTCTTCTATTATATCGCCCCTAAGATTTGGGCCTGGAAGGAACATCGCATCCGCAACATAAAACGCGACATCGACCAACTCTTCTCAATCCTGCCTTTCGAGAAGGATTTCTATGAGCGAAAGCATCATTATCCTATATATTATGTAGGCAATCCGACAGTTGACGAAGTGGATGCTTACCTCAAAGAGAACCCTGCAAATGCCGAATCTTTCAGGAAAGACAACAATCTCGACGAGCGACCCATCATCGCTCTTCTGGCAGGAAGCCGAAAGCAGGAAGTTCGCGATAATCTACGAAGAATGGTAGAAGCGGCAGAGCCCTACAGCAGGGACTATCAGTTGGTTCTTGCTGCGGCCCCAGGACTCGAGGATGAGTTCTACGAACAGCAGATAAAAAGTTCAATGTTCAATCTTCAATCTTCAATGATAAAAGTCGTTCGCGACCAGACTTTCAGGCTCTTGCAACATAGTACGGCAGCCCTTGTCACAAGCGGAACAGCAACACTCGAAACGGCTCTGCTGCGAGTGCCTCAAGTCGTCTGCTACTATATTAGGGCAGGCAGGCTGGCAACTCTCGCAAGACGACTCTTCTTGAAGATTCCCTACATATCGCTCGTCAACCTTGTTAGCGGCAAAGAAGTTGTCCCAGAACTCGTTGCAGAACAGATGACACCCAAGAATGTCCGTCAACATCTAGCTTCCATCTTGCCTGGAGGCTCAGCCAGAGAAGCTCAGTTGCAAGGTTACGAACGCATGGCCGTCATTCTTGGCGAATCAGGAGCACCAGTCAGAGCAGCAAAACAGATAGTTTGTTTAACCCCCAATAATTAATAAAAAGGTATTATGTTAAGACTTAATTGTTTCTTTCAGGCCAAGAAGGGAAAGTACAACGAAGCCCTTCAAGCAGCCATCCTGCTGACCGCAAAAACGCAGAAGCACGAAGGTATGGTTTCTTACGACGTCTTCGAAAGTGCTACTCGCAAGGACATCTTCATGTTTTGCGAAACCTGGGAAAGCGAAGAAGCCCTTGCAAAACACGCTGCAACACCAGAGTTCAAGGAACTCGTCGGCATCATCGAGAAGTGTGGTGACATGAAGATCGAGAAGCTGCAACTGTAGGACTCAGCAAACGTCACCAGTCAAGTATCAAAATTAGACGTGCCTAGTTCGCCAACTAGACACGTCTAATTTGTTAATTAAGCACACCTAGTTGGTCAATTAGGCTGCCCTCGTTTGGAATCATCTTACGATAACTATGCGCGTTACAATAGCCTTGTTGCCTTCTGGAGTGTTGGCAACGACGTGATATACGCCACTAGCAACGCGCTTCCCATTGTTCGCGAGACCATTCCAAAGACAGGTTCCGCCAGCAGATACCCCGTTCCAAACAAGCTGACCGCCAGTAGAAATGATCTTCACCTCTGAATCGCTGACTAATCCTCGAATGGCAATCGGGCCTCTATAATCAGGCGTTACAGGATTTGGGAAGACTGTAATGTTGTCCTTCGACAGTTCTTCTTCTGGGGCAGTGGCATCTCCCATGAAACTGCACAAACCATTGTCTGTGCCGAACACCACTTCGCCCGTTTCAGGATGCACAGCGATGGTTTGCACGTTATCACTCAACAAAGGACTGTCTTCTGTGGTGAAATGGTGGATCATCTCTTGTCCGTCAGCGCTGATAAGGTAGGCTCCGTTAGTTTGTGTGCCAATCCATTTACGATTGGCGGCATCAATGGCAATGCATGCGATAGAGACATCGTTGAGAAGATAATCGGCAAGTCCGCTTCCGTCATTGCGGTTTATCTTAATCTGAGTGAACTGAAAGTCCGGAGTGAACACTTTGGAAACGTCTTCGATGACAAAGAGTCCGTCAGAGGTTCCTACCCAAACGAGGCCTTCCAGGTCTTCTTGAATGCAGAAGAACTGCTCTGGAGTATAAGGCGTGCCGTCCTGATTGACGATATTCTGGTGTAGAATTGTCTTATCATCGGTAGTTCGTTCGGTTCCTTTCGTGTCAAGACAGAAGACACCTTTCTTGTCAAGTCGGCGACTGGAAATGAACTTGAGGCCGCTACTATGATGCAGAATCTTGTCAACCAACGAACTTGAACTCAATTCTTCGTAGTAGAGATTGACCCATTTCCCATTGGGTTTCAGTATATGCAGCACTGAGTCTCGCATCGAGGAAGCCATCCAAAGATTTCCGTCAGCATCATAACTCAGAGCAGCACAAGTGACGTAGTTGTAATATTGGGGAAGCGTAGGAAGAATACTCTTCAGCGGTGAGTTGTCGTGATTATAGAGTTTGACGAACTTTCCATTTCTGTATTCACAAAGGCCGACACGATAAAGGCTGGCAAAATGGTGAGTATCATCCTGCGGATCTTGAACGAGATCAGTCGTGTTGCGCAATTGAAGATAACGGTATTCAGTAGGAATGGTCATCTCTTGGAAGTTTGTCCATTCTCCGTTCTCGTAGTACATCGAAGTGGCAGGATTGTAGAAACTGCCCACAGTATTGATACCT
>JAGCXU010000123.1 GCA_017961145.1 Bacteroidaceae bacterium
AACTGGCAGATTTGGATACTGAATCCAATCTTCTTCATTGGCATTCCTCTTGTCATAAAAGCTGCCATCCGACATAAGCAAACACTCTGGTATGCCTTCTATTTTGTCGTTTTGGCACTATTCTTGTTATTTTCTCCGTGGATACCACAAGTATTTGCGAAAATAACCGTACCTTTGGCATTGTGTTTGCTCACAAGACCACTAAGTTATTACCTGCTCAGCCACAGAAAGAAAAGACATGGCCGTAAATAGATACCGACTCCTATCATCCCTCATTGCGCTGCTTGCCGTGACGGGTTCAAACGCTCAAGATGCATCTTCGGTGCCGTCTTTGGTGGTGAACATCGTCATCGACCAGTTGCGGAGCGATTACATGGATGCCTTCACGCCACTTTACGGTCAGGGCGGATTCCAACGACTCAAAGAGAAAGGACGCTACTATTCTCAGGCAGAATATCCTTTCAGTTCTCCTGATCATGCTTCGGCGATGGCTTGCCTGATGACAGGCACAAGTCCTTATGCGAATGGCATCGTAGGTGATCGCTGGATTGACCGGCAGACATTGTTGCCTGTCTTCTGTGTTGACGATGAAACCTATCCTGGCATCAATACCGACGAGAAGTCCTCGCCCAAGCATCTTGCCGTTTCAACCATCGGTGATGAGTTGAAGATTTCTTCCGAAGGGAAAAGCTTCGTTTACTCCATCGCTCCTACTCGAGAAGCAGCCGTCCTTGGTGCAGGACATGCAGGCAACGGCGCCTTCTGGCTCAACGACTGGACAGGCAAATGGGCAACGACATGCTACTACGACAACTATCCCGAATGGCTTGCAGACTACAACAGCCTGTCTTCGCTTGAAGATCGCATCAACGACATCCATTGGGAACCCCTCAACGAGCAGGTTGCCAACTTCCAATACTTTGTTTCTTCTGGCGGAAACAAAAGCAAACCTTTCAGCCACAAGTTCAAGTCGGGCCGCAAGTTCCGCGAGTTCAAAGCGACAGCTTGCGTCAATGATGAGGTAAACCTTCTTGCCAAAGAAGCTATCGAGAAAGCAGGGCTCGGCACCGATGCCGTCACGGACTTGCTGACACTTACCTATTACGCAGGTGCCTACGACCATCAGTCTGCCACGAAGTTTGGCATGGAGATGCAGGACACTTATGCTCGACTTGACAGGCAACTCGAGGATCTCTTCGACTTCGTGGAGCAAAAGGTGGGAACGGACAAGACTCTGTTCATCGTCACGAGCACAGGTTACTTCGATTCCGAAGAACTGATGGACCTGAGCAAGTACCGCATCCCAACTGGAGTCTTCTCCATCACAAAGGCAAAGGCGCTGCTCAACATGTACCTCATCGCCGTCTATGGACCTGGCGATTATGTTGAGACTGCCATCGACAACCAACTCTACCTCAACCTCAAGCTCATCGAGAACCGCAATCTCAACTTGACGGAAGTGCTCGACCGTTGTAGCGCATTCCTCATCCAGTTGAGCGGTGTGAAAGATGTCTATACAAGTCAGCGACTGTCGCTTGGTGCAGGCACTCCCGGCATAAGCAAACTCCGCAACGCCTACAATCCGAAGTGCTCAGGCGACATACTCATACAAGTTTCTCCCGGTTGGCAGCTGAAGAACGAAGACACACACGAACAATCGCTCAGCCGAGAGTCGTACCTAAGTTTCCCGCTCTTTTTCCTCGGAACAGGCATCGTGCCTGAGAAAGTGCGGATTCCTGTCAGCATCGACCAAGTGGCGCCCACAGTAGCACAGGCACTTCGCATCCGAGCTCCGAATGCCTGTCCGCAAGCTCCGCTTAACTATTAAAATTAAAACATCACACGTGACAAATGCAAACATCAAACGTGACAAACGCAAACGACACACGTGACAAATGCAAACGACACACGTGATGATTGACAACATCACACGTCACGTTTGAAAACACCAAATAACACCAACGAACTATACATTATAATATATGGACATTTCCAAGTTTCTAGTAAAACTTTTCGGCGACAAGAAAAGCCGCGACCTGAAAGCCTACCGTCCCATGGTAGAGGCGGTGCTGCAGGTATATCCCGAAATACAAGCGCTCTCGAACGACGAACTTCGCGAACGCTCCAAAGCAATAAGACAGCGCATACAAGACTCTGTCGCAGACCTGCGCGAGCAAATACAAGTGCTCAAGGATAAGATTCCAAGCACCGACATACAGGACCGTGCACCTATCTTCGCACAGATTGACAAACTCGAGAAGGATGTGCTCGAAACCTTTGAAAAGGCTCTTGACAAGGAGCGCGCAGAAGTATTCGCCATCGTAAAGAGGACTGCTGAACTCTTCGCAACGAACGAGAACGTGGAAGTCACAGCTAACGACTTCGACCGCGACCTCGCTGCATCGCACGACTTTGTGGACATCGAAGATGACAAAGCCATCTATCACAACCATTGGGTTGCTGGCGGCAACGACTTGAAGTGGGACATGATACACTTCGACGTGCAGCTCTTCGGCGGTACCGTACTGCATCAGGGCAAGATAGCCGAGATGTTCACGGGTGAAGGTAAGACACTCACCGCCACACTCCCCGTATTCCTCAATGCTTTGACAGGCAACGGTGTCCATGTTGTCACCGTCAACGACTATCTGGCAAAGCGCGACTCGGAGTGGATGGGACCTATCTACATGTTCCACGGCCTGAGCGTCGATTGCATCGACAAGCATCAACCCAACAGCCCAGAACGTCGCAAAGCATATCTCGCTGACATCACTTTCGGCACGAACAACGAGTTTGGCTTCGACTACCTTCGCGACAACATGGCACAAGACCCGAAAGACCTCGTGCAACGTGCTCACAACTATGCCATCGTGGATGAGGTGGACTCTGTCCTCATCGATGATGCCCGTACGCCGCTCATCATCTCTGGTCCTGTTCCCAAAGGCGACGACCAGCAGTTTGAGCAATATCAACCCTTGGTAGAGCGTCTTGTTGGTGTGCAAAGACAATTGGCCACACAATATCTTGCCGATGCAAAGAAGCAAATCACCGAAGGCACAGATGCTAACGACAAACAGAAGACATCAGAAGGCTTCCTTGCTCTCTTCCGCAGTCACAAGGCTCTGCCAAAGAACAAGCCACTCATCAAGTTCCTCTCTGAGCCAGGCATCAAGGCTGGAATGCTCTCCACAGAAGAGATTTACATGGAGAACAACAACCGCCGTATGCACGAGGCGACTGACCCTCTTTACTTCGTGGTCGACGAGAAGATGAACAGCGTTGAACTGACTGACAAGGGCAACGAATGGCTGGCTTCGCAAGTGAACGACCCCGAACTCTTCGTCTTGCCCGACATTGCGACCATTCTCTCGCAGATTGACCATTCTGGCAAAACCGACGAAGAAAAGATTGAGGAAAAGGACCGCATCTTCAACGACTACGCCACCAAGAGCGAACGCGTGCACACCATACAGCAATTGCTGAAGGCTTACACGATGTTCAACCTCAACGACGAGTATGTCATCCAGGACGGCGAAGTAAAGATTGTGGATGAGCAGACAGGCCGTATCATGGAAGGACGCCGTTGGAGCGATGGCTTGCATCAGGCTGTCGAGGCAAAGGAGCATGTAAAAGTTCAAGCTGCCACACAGACCTACGCCACCATCACCCTGCAGAACTACTTCCGTATGTATCATAAACTGGCAGGTATGACAGGTACTGCCGTCACAGAAGCAGGCGAATTCTGGGACATCTATAAGCTCGATGTCGTCGAAGTGCCCACGAACCGTCCTGTTGTTCGTACGGACATGAACGACCGCGTCTATCGTACACAACGCGAGAAATACAAGGCCGTTATCGAAGAAGTCGAGTTAATGCGCACAAGCGGACGCCCCGTACTTGTTGGCACAACCAGCGTGGAAATTTCCGAGATGCTGTCAAAGATGCTCCAGATGCGCAAGATACCTCATCAGGTATTGAACGCAAAGCTCCATCAAAAGGAAGCCGACATCGTGGCTCTGGCAGGTCAGAGCGCTATGGGTACCGTATATGTTGCAACAGACGGACGAGCCTTCAACGAGAAAAGCACAGCAATTAGCTATCAGACGCGCATCGAAGCAGAAGCAGCCAAGAAGGAAAAGCGTGAGCCTCGTGAAGCAACTGAACTCCTAAAGAGCGAAGAACGTTTGCTTGGCACCGTAACCATCGCCACCAATATGGCAGGTCGTGGTACGGATATTAAGCTCTCGCCAGAAGTCAAGGCTGCAGGTGGTTTGGCCATCGTCGGTACAGAACGTCATGAGAGCCGTCGTGTGGACCGTCAGCTTCGCGGACGTTCCGGTCGTCAAGGTGACCCAGGTAGCAGCGTCTTCTTTGTCAGCATCGAAGATAAGCTGATGCGTCTGTTCGCCAGCGAGCGTATTGCACGAGTGATGGACAGCCTTGGTTTCAAGGATGGCGAGATGATTGAGCACAGCATGATTACTCGCAGCATCGAGAACGCGCAGAAGAAGGTCGAAGAAAATCACTTCGGCATTCGTAAGAATCTGCTTGAGTATGATGACGTCATGAACAAGCAGCGTACGGTCATCTATGAAAAGCGTCGTCATGCACTTATTGGCGAACGCCTTGGTATGGACATCAGCAACATGATTTGGGACCGCGTCTGCAACATCCTCGAGAACAACGACTACGAAGGTTGCCGCCTGCGTTTCCTCGAAATTATGGCGATGGAGGTACCCTTCACAGCAGAACAACTGGAATCGATGAAGCTTGACGATGTAGCGGAACTGGCATACCAAAAGGTGCTTGAACGTTTCCAGCAGAAGACGGAAATCATGATGAACAATGCCAACAAGGTTGTGACAACCATCTACGAAAGTCCGCAGGGCAGTATGTACGAGAACCTTTTGGTCCCCGTCATTGCAGGTAACCGTCAATATAACATTCCGTCGAACCTCAAGGAAGCTTACGAGAGTCAATCGCGCTCTGTTGTAACAGCATTCCACAAAGCCATCATCCTGCACATCATCGACGATGCTTGGAAGGAGAACTTACGATTGCTCGACGAACTGAAGCATAGTGTACACAACGCCAGCTACGAGCAAAAAGACCCCTTGCTTATCTTCAAATTGGAGAGTGCCAAGTTGTTCGACGACATGATAAATCAAATCAACGACCGCACCGTGTCCATCATCATGCGTGCTATGATACCGGAGTTGCAAATGCAAGGAACACCTCAGCAAGAGATGCCTCGCCGCGAGCAGCCCCGTCTGCAGGAATCACGCGGAGAGTTGACCGATGCAGGAATGCAACAGGCTGCTGCCCGTGACACACGAGACCGTCAACCCGTACAACCCATCCGTCGTGAGAACTTGCCTGGACGCAACGACCCATGTCCTTGTGGCAGCGGCAAAAAGTTCAAACAATGTCACGGAAGAAATCTTTGATGAGTTCATTGTTCATAATTCATAGTTATGGAAGCAAGCAAACAGACAATCCAACAGATTGAGCGCACACTGCGCAAGGTTATCGCAAAGTTTCCCGCCGAGGCTGAACCAGTCATGACGGACATTCATCTCCTGGTCAGCAACTACACTGGTGAGATACGCACCTACAACGATGATGACGAGGAGCTTGACCGTTGTGTCGTTGAAGAGTGGATCAAGAGCTCAGACGAGAATTTTTACGAAGACATTGTGCCTATCCTGCGCAGTTGTATCGAAAATATGCGTCCGAGCATCGAGAAGATGAGTGTGATGCAACCTTTCAGCTTCGTCCTTATCGATGAAGATCATGAGACGCTGCAGGACTTGGTCATCATCGACAGCGAGGAGACAGTTATGCTCGATACGACACTGCTCGACGGACTTGAGGAAGACCTTGATGCCTTCTTGAAGCAACTGTTGGAGGACTGAACGCACAAACAAAGGACCTGTTGTGGCAGTTGAAAAGCAAAAACGCAGCAGGAAATACACATTTTCTTCATACAAATACCTATTATATGAAAAAAAATGCGTACCTTTGTGCGCTTTAAGCGAACATTAATAAACAAATCATAAATAACAAATGGCAACATTACAAAAAATTCGCAACAGAGGCAAGATCCTCATCTTTACTGTAGGTCTTGCTCTCTTTGCCTTCATTGCCGAAGAGTTTGTGCGCTCTCTCTCATACACACAGACGGAGCGCCACCAGCGTGTCGGCAAAATCTATGGCGACAAGATTAATGTACAAGAGTTTAATGCACAAGTCGAGGAGTATACCGACGTTGTGAAGTTCACACAGGGTGTCAACACTTTGTCTGATGACCAGCTTTCCATGATGCGCGATCAGGTTTGGCAGACACTTGTCAACGACAAGGTCATGCAGCACGAATGCGAGAAACTTGGCATCACCGTCACAGATGCAGAAATGCAGGACATCATCAACAACGGTCGCAACCCGATGCTTGCACAGACTCCCTTCCGTACTCAGCAGGGTACCTTCGATGTTAACGCATTGAAGCAGTTCCTGAATCAGTACAACGAGGTTATGACCAATCCTGACCTCAACAGCGAGATCAAGGAGCAGTACCAGCAGATGAACAACTATTGGAAGTTCATCGAGAAGACCATTCGCCGTCAGACTTTGAACAACAAGTATCAGGCTCTGCTGAATGGTTTGATGGTTAGCAACCCCGTAGCTGCACAAGCAAGTTTCGACGGTCGCACTAACGAGACAGACATCTACATGGCAGCTCTCCCCTTCACCAGCATCAAGGACGACGACGTGAAGGTTGAAGACAGCGAACTCAAGGCTAAGTACGAAGAGTTGAAGGAATTGTTCCGCACCGATCAGGAGACTCGCGACATCAAGTACATCGACATCAACGTCACAGCAAGTGAAGCAGACAAGGCAAACTTGCAGAAAGAGATGGAAGGCTATGCACAAGCTCTTGCAGAAGGTGCAGACCCCGCAAAGACTGTTCGCGAAGCTGCAAGCCAAGTTCCTTACAGCGCGCTGCCCATCAGTGCAAAGGCTCTGCCTCACGATATTGCCGAGAAACTCGATTCAATAGGTGTGGGTGCTCAAGTAGGTCCTTTCGTACACGAACACGACAACACTATCAACATCGTTCGACTCATTGGCAAAGTCAACCTTCCCGACTCTGTTGAGGTACGTCAGATTGCCGCACCTGGCAACGACATGGCTGCCATCGAGAAGACTGCAGACAGCATCATGAACGCTCTCGCTGCAGGTGCTAACTTCGACACCATCGCCAAGAAGTACGACCAGCCTGCCACCAAGACTTGGATCACCAGCAGTCAGTATGAAGGTCAGGCTATTGACGAGAACAACCGCAAGTTCATCAGCACCATCAGCAATGCACCTGTTGGAAGCAACAACAAGATTGTGCTCGACGGTCAGGGCGTCATCATCGCTCAGGTTACCGATCGTCGCAATATCGTTTCAAAGTATGATGTTGCTGTCATCAAGCGCACCATGGACTTCAGCAAGGAGACTTACGGCAAGGCATACAACGACTTCAGCAGTTTCTTGGCAGGCAATCCAAAGGCAGAAGACATCGAAGCTAATGCTGCACAGGCAGGTTATACCGTTCAGACACGCAACAACTTGAGCAGCACAGAGCACAATGTAGTCAATGTTCGCAGCACGCGTGATGCTCTTCGCTGGATCTTCGACGACAAGACAAAGGTTGGTGATGTATCACCTCTCTATGAGTGTGGTGACAACGACCACATGCTTGTCATCACCCTTGCAGGCATTCACAAAAAAGGATATCTGCCTTGGGACGACGAACAGATTCGTTCTTTCCTGACAGGCGAAGTGATGAAGGACAAGAAGGCTGCTATGATTCAGGAGAAGTTGAAAGGCTTGAAGAGCGTAGCCGATGTGGCAAAGATAGAAGGGGCCGTTACGGATACCATCAACCGCATCACCTTCATGAGCAATGCCTTCGTTTCGAAAATCGGTGCTAGCGAACCTGCGTTGAGCGGATCGGTAAGCAAAGCAAAGAAGGGCGACTTCAAGTCTGGCATCAAGGGTAAAGCTGCAGTCTATGCTTATCAAGTGCTCGACCAGAAAAAGACTGAAGAGAAGTTCGACAAGAAGATTGAAGAACAGAAACTCCAGCAAAGCATCGTACGTTCTCTTGGCAACTTCCAAGGCGAACTCATGCAGAATGCTAACATCAGCGACAAGCGCTACATCTTCTTCTAAAAAGAAGTTCCATAAAACATCTAGCCCCTTGCAGATTTCTGCAGGGGGCTTTTCTTTGACTGACACAATTAACCTCACAGGAAAACAACCCACGTGAAGTTTGGAAAGATCACGTGTGATGTTCGCAAACGTCACGTGTGAAGATTGCAAACGTCACGTGTGACGTTTGCCAATTACCCATGCCACGTTGAGCAACTAGGTTGGGGACGTTTTTAATTCAGCTTAATAACGCAGACAAATCAGGGGGCAGACCTTTCGAGCCGCCCCCTGATTCATAAACCTGTGCAAAAGCACAAGTTATGTTTTGAACTACTTTTGGTAGAACTTCTCTCCTTCCTTCACTACAATACCTTTGTAGTCCTTTCCAACTCGCTGACCCGCCAAGTTATAGCTGAAACCACTTGCTTTTTCATCGGCAGGAATAGCATTTATGGCATCAGGGTCAAGACCTTCAACGGGAGAATTGAGAATATAGAACTCGTCAACCACGCTACCATTGACAACATCGGTACCATAAATGGCAGTCACGTCGTAGTATTTGTTCGTAATATTTGAAGGTAAACTGATCTTGGGCGACTTTATCTGGAACTTATTCCAAAGACGCACACGATTGTTTCCAACAATAGCGAAGACGCCACTTTCGCGCACAAGTGTCAGTCCTTGCACCAGTACCAAATCACAATAGTGGTCGGATGTGAGTTCATCTGCAAAGAGAATGATAGGCTGAGGAGCCTCACCGCTGACGACAGAAAGTCCTCTCACGACAGAAATACCGTTGACAGGTGTAAACTGTGGCATGAGATTTTCATAAGTCAACTTGCCAAAGATATTGCCATTCAGCACGTCATTCCTGTTAACTTCGATGCCTGTTCCTTTCAACACGATGCTTCCGCTGGCATCACGCAGATAAATGTCATCGTTATAGGTATAGAGCACCTGTGCATCGGTAAGCGTAAGAAGAGCATCCATGCCTTCGTCCAGCGCTCGGAACGAAGCAATATCAGGAACTATATTTAATTGGCTTACGGTCACAACACAAGTAGCAGTCAAGGAATCATTGGCAACCACAGTGATTTGAGCAACGCCCTCACTCAAGGCAGTCACTATGCCTTCGTCATTCACCTCTGCAACTGTCTCGTTATCACTACTGAAACTAAGCGTATAAGGAGCAGACTCCGGATCGCGTATAGTCGTGAGTTGCAACGTGTTTCCCACACTAATCGCACAACTATCACTCTCGAAACTAATAGAGGTCAGTATGTTCACATTGTATGCCTCAAAAGTGATAACACCACCATGCTCCTTGATGTCGCGGAATCCCAATAACGAAGATTTACCAGCCCAAGTCTTCAAATTAGGCGAAGTCTCGTTGTTAATAATCTTCACCTTCTTTGTGCCAGGGAATGGATCGCTTGCTGAACCTGCAGAAGCACTATACGAATCAGACTTTACGCCACCCGCACGCAACAGCTCATAATAGGGATGGTCAGGGTTGTCGTTCACCGTATTGTTATAATTCCAAGCCGCAGCATTGGTAGAATCAACACGGAAGATAAGCATACCATGGCCTGGCAATTCTGCATCCCATTTTGATCTCTGTCGATTCTCAATGATAAAGAATTCATTTTTAACAGGTGTATTCAACCTGTAGCCACTGTTGCTAGTATGGAGAGCATCCAATCTAAGCATGCTCGGTTCAGTGATAACCTGCGGTGTGGCAAAGCCTAAAGCATAGCGTTCGAAAAGCGAGAGGTTGCATGGCGTACGTCCATAATTATAGTCGGCACCATTTGCCATCACCGACCACGAGTCGGGGGTCACGCACTCGCCATCGTATTGATTGCCCGTATCATAGAAATCAGGCAGGCCAAGAACATGGCTAAACTCATGTGTCATGGTGCCGATACCCTCAAGCACACTCCATTCCGCTGAGCCGAAAAGTTCTGTAGAGCAGGCATAACGCCCCAGTCGTACACCATCCTTGCTCACATTACGCTCATAGCTAATGTCATATTGATGGGGCCATAATAGGCGACTGTCGTTGCCTTCAATGTATGATCCAAGACCAGAGAAAATGAAGTATATCATGTCTACTACGCCATCACCGTCGACATCATAGTCGCGGAAGTTAACCAACGAGTCTGCAGCCGTGCATGCTTCAATCATAAGTTGAGTGGCATTCCTTGTAGATCGAACATAATACTGACTACGGTTCACCTTCACTGGCCCGACAACATCGAAAGTGGGAACGAACATACCACCGGAATTATCGCGATAATAGTCGCGCATGCTACCTGTGCAACGTACGCTCATCCCTGAATAAGTGAAATTGGTTCGACTCGTACCAGTATAGTTATCGTCATTAATCATACCGTCCATGACTGCAGCATAGTCACGATAACGGAAGGGACAGTCGTTGTATTCCACAAGCAAAACCAATCCACGGAACGACGAATAATCATAGTATGCTTCGCGTCGCTGGCTAAGCGTACGAGCACGAGAAGACTGGTTGCGATTGCGCATTTGCGCCATCTGTTCTGTTAGCTGCGGCTTCAACCGCCCTACTCTCTCCACATATCTATACTCTTCATTCGTACGTTCGTCAGCATCATGTGCCAGCAATTTAGTGGGAGTCAGCTGACCATCGGCATCCATTGAGGCATAGACATAGCTGCCGTCGTCGCAACGCACCAGCGAATAGCCGTCTTCCGTTGTGTTGTAATGAAGATACTCATCACCAACCAATCGGATAGTGACAGTGGAACCGTCTGGCTGTGCTACCCGAGTCGTTCCTCGGTAAGCCGGACGAGAATAGATAGTGGCGATGCCAAACAGCATCGCCACTAAAGCTAATGACAGTCTTCTCATTTAACGATTTGCTTCCTACCGTTCTTCACGATAATACCTTTGGTGTGGTTATTAACGCGCTGTCCGGCAAGATTATAAGCATGGCTATTATTGATTTGAGTTTTCTCAACAACAGTGCTAATGCCATCTGGGTCAATGTCCTGCGTAACAGTAATAGTCAGTTTGGCACCTGTTTGGAAGAAGACAATCTGACATGTACGGTTTTCAACGCCTTCGGGAAGAGCCTCAGTGGTAAATACCAAATCATAGTCTATGCCATTGACGAAGTACTCATACTCATTGCCATCCTCATCCATTTCAGTAGCAGTCGTGTAGTCCTCGTTGGCAACCTCAATGGTAAGCCACTCGGGAACCTCCTCAGCCTCTTCTCCGTCTTCAAGGATGCTCTCAATTTCAAGAGAGTAAGTGGGTTCTTCTGTTTCCTCGTCTACACTATAGTACATCGGGTCAATATGAATGGAAGAAATGCCACCATCCTTATCGAAAATCAGGTTCGTTTCGTCATCAGTGTGCAGGTAGCCGTAGGTAGCATCGAGCAAGCCAATAAACAACTGAGGCCAGCCACCACCATATGAACGCAATCTTGTCTCGCCTGTTGCCTGGAACCAAGTCGATGTGATTTCGTTAAAGTTGTATTCTTGGCTTCCGAGCACACCGTTGAAGGTGCCATTGTCCCAACCTTCAATGACAATCACAAACTCATCCTCGATGAACAGATAATCAACAATCTCACTCATGCCAAACTCATCTTCCACATAAAGTTCGGTGAACTCAACAGCTGTAAGGCCAGAATCATAATCGTCAACTACATTCTCCATCGTTGCATCACTTTCGGCAATAACATCACCCAGCGTGAGGACTCCAGTTGCACTGCGACTGCACTTACATAATTTGATGTGTAAATTAAAGTCGTCATTAGCAGTGAATGATACCAAAGGCAAAGTTACGCCTGTGAGATAGAGAGGTGTAGCAGGCTTACCCTGATAAGAATAAATAGTTGACATACTTGTCGGATTAGCACTGTTTTGCGCCCAAAGCTCCGGTGTTGCCCAGTTAAGATAGAAAGTCAAGTCATAGTCAGGGTTCTGACGGGTCATCACAGCGTAAGTACCATCACCATAGCTGAAATAACTAGCTCCCTGACCTGCATAAACACGAACAGTGTCGTAACGAGCGGTGCCATCATCATTTAATGTGTTTCCACTTCCCCAAATATAGGGTTCGGACACTGCTTCTTCATTGTGTGCTGTGAGTGATAAATTCTCATAAACTGCTCCACCCTTGGTATATACACTGAAGTTTCTATTGCTGCCAGTAAGAGTTGTCTCAACATCATCCTCACCATATTCCTTAATAGACCAGTCAAAATTTGTAGCAATGTCCATAGTGAGATTGCGGAATGTTGTGGGAGCATATGCACCCATCATAGCCAAATTGTAATTGTAGCTATAACCGGAATAACCCAAGCCTGCGAAGAGAACCAATTCCTCAGGCTCACAAGCCACATCTTCTGGTGCCTCAGCTGGAGCATCGGGCAAACGGTACTTCACATTGTCAATATAAGAGTAAGCACCAAGGTAAGTATTGAAGGACGGGTCGAACTTGTCTGTGCTCCATGCACCAAGGATGACACTTTCTCCACTGATGGTTTTAAGAGAACCGTCTTCACCTTCGGTAAGTACTATATTGCCATCATTTGAAGTGCCACTACAAATCATGATATATTCTGCTTCCGTTTCTTCATCAGCTGGAATGCTGGCAATAACCTGAGGTTTTACAGTGATAGTATTGCCTTCCTTCGTGAACTCCACATCAATACCATCGGGGTAAATACCTGAGAAGATCTCAATCAGAGGAGACATATCAACAAAGAAATAACTCTCTTCATCATCCATTATCACCTTGCCACGCTGCATTTCCCAATCAACAGGCACATTAGCAAAATAGTCTACGCCATGGCCATTGTACTTTTGGTCAATAACTGTCTCAATATGGTAATAGTAGCGTATGTTGGCAATCAATTCATCCAAGCCCAAGAAATCCTCGCTGGCATCCATGTCCACATCGAACTCGACATTGGAGAATTCGCCAAAACATATCCAATTACCATTAATGATAGAGAGTTTACCATTTTCATCAACCGTCATGTTGATGATGCCATCTTCATCTTCACTATTTGCAGAGAAAAGCGTGATATAGAATGTTGTATCTTGCGCCTCGTTCTGATAACTTGCAACGGCCTGTGGTTCAATCGTTATGACACCTTCTTCATCAATAGCGTACATCACAGGAACGCCATCAGGGTAAAGTTCAGAAAAGAAATCAGGCGCGGGTATTAGGTTCACGAGCACATTAACCTCTTCATCTTCTCCGGTTTCCTCATTAGTGACAGTTGCCACTGAAGGAGTCATAGTCCATTGAACAGATTCTTTTGTTCCATAGTCAACACCCATACCTGTGTATGTTTCTGCAAACGCAGGAGCCTTACGAGGTGCCTTAGCCTTAGAAGTAGCCTGAGAATTTAAGGTAATCGTAGGTTGAAGGTTCACCATTTTGTGATTCTGCACATTACCTTTACTGAAAATCTTAGCCTGAGAAGCAGGAAGTTCAGCATTAGATAAACGCTGAGCACGTGTAATAGGCTTCACTTTGGCTAAATCAAGGGTACGCATGCCACCCGTGGGAGCATAGTACCTTTTTGCCAAGTCCGTTCTCGGAGCAACAGCTTGGAAAGAACGCTTCGACTGTGGCAGATTCGCCATCTTCGTCTTCGAATTGGTCTGTAGATTGACCGAAGGCTGGGACTTGAACTGTGCACTTGCGGCAAGTCCGACTGAAGCCATTACGAAAAGAAGTAACAATTTCTTCATAACAAGTCTGTTTTAATAGTTAATATGATTATTTGTTGATTATTCCAAAATATAATCTCCGCTGCCATCTACAGCATGCAGTTCGCATCCTGTGGGAAGGAAATAGTCATTGGGGATGATGTCGTATGTACCAGAGATTGAAGCTGCAAATTGGCGTACCACTTCCTCAATGTTACTTTTCTTGTTTAAGTTAGTTAGGTTGCCGTCAGCTTTTTCGTCAGCACCATACAATATCTCCATCTTTCCATAAGATGGACAATTGGTAGTTAGCGAAAGTCCAGCTGTATTTGTCTTGGACTTGGCGGTATTGACATAGAATGTAAGCACCAGACCCCTTACGGCTCCGCTACCTGTAGAACGTCCGAGTCCTATGCTTGCTAACGAATAGTTCTTGTTGAAGGCATACAACTCTGTGTTTATTTGTTCCAGTAAGTTCTTCTGCTCATCAGATAGCTGGTCCTGATTAAAATTCCAAGTAGTGTTGCGCACATTGACAATATAATTGTCCCATGTTGCAAATACTTGCACATGGCCGTCTTCACTTACTAATGCAGAAGCATCTTCGTTCAGTTTAAACTCTTGGAAAATATGACGACCAAGAGTATCAACTCGTTCGTTGCGGAAACCTGTTGGAGTGAAACAACAAGATATAGAATCCACTCTCAAAGGATTATTCACACGCTCCGAAAGACGATAGCGTCCATTACGCAACCCTACATAATACATGGTATCAATCCCGTCTGTAATATAATAGGAGTCGATGAAACTATTCGTAATGCGTTCCTTCATTGCCTTAGTGTCATTGATGTAGGTCTGCCAATCACAATCGGCTTTTACCAAACGAATCAACGCATCGTAACGTTCACCACGACAGATAATTTCGTCCTCTCGCATAGACATCACGACAAGATTCTGATCACCTTGCATACCTTCACCATCCTTCAACAGGTTGTTAGGTGCTGCCCAGTAACTTACTGGGTCAACAAAAGGCGTGAGAACATCATTCCAGGTATTGAAAGCAAGCACGAGGCCGTCCTCACGAATTAACTCATAAAGACTTGCACACTCAGTATACTTGTTGGCATTGCCGTTTCGTAAATAACGATGATTGCCAGCAAGAGTCACCTTGCCACCTTTTTCGAACTTGGCAAAAAGGTTAAAACCCTCGAAGACTGCCACACCACGACCGGTATAATATTGCATCACCCACCCATAAGGTGCGTTCACCAGAATCTCTTGTAACTTTTCAGCATTATGCTCGATGCGCAGAGCAGCACTCTCCTCAAAGAGGTCTTCTTCCTCGAAACGAGAACAGCCCACGAGTGCAATGGAAACCAATGCTACACTTACTACAATGTATCTTATTCCTTTCATCTTCATATCATTCTTTGAGGTTATTTGAGCTCATAAATGGTAACTCCTTGGAGATAATCATTAATCTTGCTCTGACGTTCAACAACTTCACGGCGAAGCGTAAAGACATAAAGTCCCCAGTTTTCCGTATACCACTTTGTGGCAATGTCTAACTTCTTTAACAAGGAGTTAATTCCCGTCAAATCATCTTCAGAAGAGATTTTTACCCAAGGCAGGAAATCGTTCTTAAACGAAGTAAACTTACGGAATTCTTTATATTTATATTGGGCGACGTATGCCGTTGCTTCCTTGTTAACCACTTGATATGCAGCACCCAGTAAGCGATGTTCATCAAGCACATAACGCTCTGTGGACTCATACTCTCCCGTCTGATCATTGTACTCCGACTCTTCGTAAAGAGTGAAATTATTCCAATGAGACTGAGGCGCATCCAAATCAATTTCGAGCGAATCAATAAGCTCGAGGATATCCTCCTTATCACCTTGACGGACACCCATGGAAGCAGCATTAATAATGCGATTCATCCAACGATGCTTGGTGTCTGTAATAATGCAGGAAAGTGTTTCGACAAAATCCTCATATGTGGCAGAAGAAGCATAGTGTGTAACATAACCATTTTGATGCGTCCAAACAGAATCGCGGTCTTGCCAGTTAATAGGATCATAGCTGCTAGACGTTACCTGACCGAAAGTGACAGGATAAGACTTTGTCTGATGCAAAACATGAGAGAACTCATGGTGCATGGTATGGAAATAGTTCTCGTTGAGAATATTTACATCCTCTCCACTATAAGTAACACCTTCGCTATATGGCTTCATCTCGTTTATCTTGTAAAGAGTAATCTTCACGCCACCAGATGCAGTACCTAACACCTCAGTTCCTGTAGTGGGGCTATAGCCTGATGAACCGATAAAATGGAAGATACGCGGACCATACTTTTTCATGAAATCTTCACCGGCATACTTGGTATAGACTTCGTAGAATAAGTATTGAATAAAGTGAGCTAGAAGTTGCGAGCGATTATAGTCTGCCGGCGTCAGCTGGAAGTTCAGGTCGGAAGCAGACAAATCGAAACGGTACTTTACATCAACATTATAAGGCACAACGAAATTATCGTAGAGCCACTGATCGAAAGGGTAAGTTGCTTTCGTTTCATCTACAGCCGGAACGTTGGTGTCGAAGATTGAATCAGTGAAACTATCTCCGCCGCGACAGGAGGAGAATACTCCAACTATAGCTGCAATACCGATTATATTATATAATATCTTTTTCATTTTTCTTACTCGTTTTAATTATTGTCATCCTCCTACTCCGTACCGTTATCGTCGAAATTTACATCGTCGCGTATAGGCTTTGACTTAAATTCGTCATCATCTCCACTAAGCCTTTGTGAACGGTTATTGGAAGGATAACCCGCATCGATTACGTTCTGCGGAATCTGCAGAACTCGACGAGGATCGTTCCAATAAAGATAGTCATGATGAATCGCATCTTCCTTCGGGTCGCGATAAGCATGATGAACAGTAATACCATAACGCTTGATGTCAAACCAACGCAAACCCTCGAACATCGTCTCAATACGACGGAAATGAAGGATGCAATGAATGATGCGTTTGGCATCATCGGACAAGGCATCATATGTCCACTCAGGACTCATATCAGCAGGATGCAAGTCGCTGACATAAATATTCTTGGTAAAGTCTCCCTTATACTTATTGTTGATACCATCTTGAGTAAGAGGCGCATCAACCATGTGAGAAGCCGTCCAGAAACCGAGGTCGGCAAGAGCCTTATCAGTTTGTCCAAGGTATACTTCTGCTTCTGCACGACAAAGCAATGTTTCCTCTGCAGTGAAAGGCTGATAAAGGATATGGACAAAACCAATGCCCGCAATCTTGTCGGTATATTCGAAATATTCATAAACACGGAAAAGCCATGAACCATACTCCGAACCAGCGCCCCAACGATAAATCTTTCCATCAAAAGCTTTGAGACGACCTGTCCAGTTAGGACCTCCACCCTCATAAAGAATATCTTTCGTGGCATCAACCTTCTCAGCGGTACTACCACTATTAATGGCATAACGGCATGCAGAAAGCATACGATCGAACAACGAATAGGTTGCCTGTAATAAATAGTTACAAGGAGCGGTTTCATCGTTGAAATCATTGAGCAGAGTATTGATGGTATTAGCGCTCATCGCTGCCCATTTACGCAAGGAAGAGGCAGGGTTAGTTCCCAAAGCTGCCGTTGCATATTTCACACAATTCTCATAGTCACGCTTGTAGAGATAGAAACGGGCTGCTAAAGCATAGGCTGCATTACGATTGAAATGGTATGCAGGCACCTTGTATTGGGCATCATCAATGAGTTCAACACCTTCGAGGATGTCTTGCTCAATAAGGCGATAGACTTCAGCCACGCTTTTGCGATATTTGGGATCACTATAATCTATAGTTACCGTCTTTTCTGCTTCACTAACGTATGGGATGCCTACATCATTGGCGCTTTGTGTTTCATCTTTATATGCTTCTGCAAACACATTTACAAGCACAAAATGAAGATACGCGCGCAAAAGGTGAGCTTCTCCCCAAGAATGAGCCAGTTCCCTATCATGAGCAGGGTCTTTACTCATCTCAAGCATAGCTTCGATTGCATGGTTAGCAACAGCTATACCCTGATAATATGACTCCCATACGGTGTAGGGAGTATCGTCTTCACCTGTGCTATAGTTATCGATATCTTCCCACTTATATGCCTGCTCGTGGAAGTTAGCATACGCATCATTGTGGGTAGCAGGAACAACAACATTGTTATCAACAAGATTGTCGCCACTAAGTTCACAAATAACAGCAGGAACAGAAACGGGATAACCTGAAGTTAGGAGTTTCTGTATTTTGTCCGGTGTGTCAATTTCTGTACGATTGTCGGGAGCTTCATCCAGATCTTTGCAAGAAGAGAGCCCAACAATGCAAAGCGTACAGATAGCGAAAAGACTATATATTTTATTCATATCTTTCATCTTTCTTTTTCCTTTCATTAGAATCCAAGACGCACAGTAGCAGTAACCTGTTTAGAGATAGGTGCAGCCACACCGCCGGAATTGATGAACTCTGGGTCTTGGCCGTTCAACTTCTTGTCGGCATAAAGCAGACATAAATTTGTAGCAGCCACTTTCAGAGATGCACGGTTAATAAATGTTGTCTTCTTGAGCCATTCATCAGGCAAAATATAGGTAAGAGCAATTTCTTTCAGACGAATGAAATCACCATTTGCTATGCGCTCTGTAGAGTAGTTGTAGGCATTATAAGCCGTACGCATCGTATAAGAACCATATCGGTCAATCTGATTGCGAGAAGCAATTGTCGGAACACTTGTAATAGCCTCATCTCCTGCCATCATCCAACGGTTCTTGAATTCACGAGGAAGTGTAGAGAGGTCACTATAGGCAGAAGAGAAAACGGGGTCGAGGCGAACCACATTACCACCAGCATAGGTGATGAAGAGATCGAGTGAAAGGGAACCCCAATTCTTACTCTTATAGCTGAGTGTATTGTTGAATGAACCATAGAAGGTGGGGTCGGAAGGTCCTTCATAAACAAGGAACTTATCCAGACCTTCTGTCTCCTGGAAGTTCACGTCGCCAACAGTCTTATTACCAAACTCATTATATACCTGAGGCAAACCTTCGGAATTGAGTCCTGCAAACTGATAGCTAAAGATTGAACGTACGGGATAACCCTCAATGGCATAACCCTGACCAGTTACGAGGTCCACGGCGCGACTTGCTACCTCAAGAGAAGTAATCTTGTTCTTCGCCTTTGAGAAGATGAAGTCGGAAGTCCATTTGAAGCCTGCCTTATCAATATTGACTGTAGAGAGACCGAGTTCTACGCCGTGCGACTCCATGTCTGCCACGTTGGCATACTTGGCAATCTCACCACCAGCACCCTGAGTATAGGTACGGCCAATCAGATCATAGTTGTTACGACCATAGACGTCGAAGGTCAAGGCGATGCGCTCCTTCAGGAAGCTCATATCGATACCGAAGTTCCATTCGTGCTTCTTTTCGTAAGTCAGCTCTGAGTTGCCGAGAGAAGATATGTAGATCTGTGGCTCAGCTGCAGATGTGAACGGACGCCAAGAATTCTTTGTCATGAAGATTGCCTCGGCATTGGTCACCCAAGATGGACCTGTGTCGGCTGTCAGAGAGTAGCTGCCGCGGAACTTCACTTGCGAGAGCCATGACTTGGTGCCTTCCATGAACTTCTCATTAGTAAGATCATATGAACCTGAGATATTCCAGGTAGGCAACCAACGGCTTTGACGGCTCTTGCCCAGGCGGTTTGTGCCTTCGTAACGAAGTGTTCCGTTCAAGGTGTAGCGCTGGTCGAAGTTGTAGTTCACCTGACCATAGTAAGCCAACGTGTTGGTCAAAGTATATGACTCACTGAAATATTCGGTGTTCTCCTCGTTCATTTGCTTGAGCCAGAGGTACGGCGTATAGGTAATGCCACCATTATCGAATTGATAGCCCCAACCTGTCCAAGTATTTGCTGTGCGACGAACGGAAGAGTACTCAGTGCCGACCATGCCGTTAAGTGTGTGCAAGTTGTTGAACACATTGTTGTAGCCTGCCATGAAGCGGAAGGTATTCGAACGCATGTTGTCGTCGTACTGATACTTGATACCACCTGTTGGCAAGATAGATTCTGGAAGAGCCAACTCGTTGTCGGGATCAGTATAAAGCAAGCTGTTGTTGTCGCGAATGGTGGAGTTATCGTCTTGTTCATCCACGCCGGCACGATAGGCATTGGCCTGATTGGCTTTGTCCATTACGTTATGCTGACGTTTGGTGTGCGAAATACGCGAGGAGATAAGTCCATTCAAGCGCCAAGCCTTCGTGGGCTTGTATTCCAACTCTCCACGGAACATCAACTCTGTCACATTAATATCGTTGTAGTTGTACTCCAACTCGTCGAAGATATTAAAGCCTGTATAGAAGCGAGTGTAATTGATGCTAGGATCGAGACAACGGCTTGTATTCAAGGCATAGCTGAAGGGGTTAATATCGAAGTCGCGCTTCACTTCACCCGTCACCACGTCAGTCGTGCGGTTCAGCGAGCCTGGAGCCTCTTGCTTACGGTAGCTGCCTTGCGCGGCAAGTTTCACGGCAAGCAGGTTACAGCCCTTTTTGTCCTTCAGGATGTCGTAGGAGGTATTGCCGTTGAAGGTGTAACGATTCACGCTGCTGCGGTTGACAAACTGTCCCGGATCGGTAAGCACAGACATTGAGAAGTAGGTCTGCGAACGGTCTGTACCGCCACTGACACTGACAGAGTGGTTCATCTGCACCTTGTTGGTAAACAGGAGGTCGAACCAGTCGGTATTGCGGAACTCAGCGGCCTGGAGGTAAGCATTGCGGGCAGCCTCGGTGTTCAGCAAGCCATAAGTGCCCGTCACAGGGTCGTAGGAACGCAGTTGCTGGAACATATAACCATAGACACCGGTATTCTGGGCATTGACCATATTGTCGAGTTGCAGCCAGCCCTTATCGTACATCTCCTTATAGACGCCCATCACCTCTTGCGAGTTCATGATGTTGTAGTCGTTGTAACTTGGCTTGAGACGGGAGGTAAATTCGCCTGTGTAGTTCACGCTGGCACGTCCCTTCGAGCCTCTCTTCGTGGTAACGACAATCACGCCACCCATTGCACGGGCACCGTAGATAGAGGTTGCGGAACCGTCCTTCAGGACTGTGAACGACTCGATGTCGTCGGAGTTCAAACCTGCTACGGCAGACGAAATCAAGGTCTTGGCATCACCTGAAGCCAAATCATCGGCACTGACGTCAACATTGTCCTCATAGATGACACCATCCACCACCCAAAGAGGCTTGGAGTTACCATAGATAGAGGTAGCGCCACGCACACGGATCTTCGGCGAGGCACCAAAGGTTCCAGTTACATTTGTTACTTGCACACCTGCGACACGACCTTCAAGAGAGCGGCTCACGTCTGCCATACCCGAGAGTTTAATCTTCTCGGCATCGACAGTTGTGGCAGCACCAGTAAACAATCGCTTGTCAATCTGCTGCTGGCCGTTCACGATGACCTCGGTCATCTGCACATCTTCACTTTGCATGACAATGCGCATGCCATTCTTGGCTTTTACTTTCTCAGTGCGCATGCCCATCATCGACACAACCAGGACGGCATTCGACTTGACTTCGTTCAGTGTAAATTTACCGTCGATATCCGTGATGGTTCTGTTCTGTGTACCTTCCACCAAGACGTTTGCACCAATCAACGGCTCGTTATCGTCGGCGGAGAACACTGTTCCTGTAATTGTTGTCTGAGCCAAAGCAATTCCTACACATAGGAACAACAGGGCTGAGACAAAGCATAATCTTCTATATATAAACATCTTTAAATTGTTAATTCTTCTTCCTCTAAAGTCAATCTCTCTCGAATATATATATATTATAAATAATGTGTATGGGTGTCCATTACAACATAATTCGAGCGGCAAAGGTAAGAAGTTTTTTTTAATTATTTGCATTTTATACCACAGAAAATATGCTTTTCTTAACCTTTTTGTACATAAAACGGATGTTTGCGAACAAAAATACTCCCCTTTTTTGAGCAAAAAGTAGTACAAATACGCACCACGCTTTGCATATTTTTAGCAGGTCTTGGGAATCAAAGACTTAGGCACATCTGAAAACATGGCACGTGACGATGGCAAACGTCACACTAGTTAATTGCAATCGTGGCACGTGACGTTTGACATTTACACACGTGACGTTTGGAATTTACCTTAAGGTTATTGGAAACAAAAAAAAGTGCGCCCCTGAAAATCAGAAGCGCACATCTGTCTGTATAGGACTTTTCCCTATTGCCTTTTACTGTTCCCTCTCTATCCAGGCCAACGTGTCGCCACGATGAACTCGAGAGGCTTTCTTGGCTGCAATCTCAACGAGACGACCGCCAATACCTGCCTTGACGGGAATGAATTCGCCCCAAGATGCCTGAACATAGCAAAGGATATCGCCATCTTTGTAATTCTGTCCGATAGCGGGCTCCAAGCAAGGAACGCATTCGTCGCCCCCCTGGAACTCGTAGAAGACCTGACCTTCGACGGGACTTACCACGGCGTCGGCTTTAGCATGCTTGAAGGCTGCAAGTTCCTCAGGCTTAATCGATTTGCTCATCTTAGCCACCTTGGCTTTCTCGAGGTCGGCAAGGAAGTTCTTCTTAGCCTGCCCACTCTTGAAATTGCGGTATTGTTCGGGGTGCATGGCGAGCTCGAAGAGTTCTTCGTCGTCCTGTCCGTAGTCCCAACCATTCTCGTCCATCTCCTTGCGGAAGTCGTCGAGTGCGTTGGGATAGAGCGTGTGTGGGTCGGTATCGGTAAACTCCTTGCCTTTCTCCTTGGCGAGTGCAACAAGTTCGGGAGCGATTGGTCCAGGCACTTTTCCGCTCTTGCCAAGTATCATGCCCCACATAGCCTCGTCCATCATCACGAAACGTCCCTTGCCCTGTTCTATGGTAAGGAGGTTCATCAGGGCGATGTTCTTGGTGTACTGGCTGAAAGGCGTTACCAATGGAGGATAGCCGACCATAGGCCAGACGTGCTCTACCTCGTTGAACAGAGCCACGAGCATGTCGTCGGTATTCAGTTCGGGCTCGCCCTTCTGCTTGCGCAAGCTGTTTATGGCAGCCTGTATGCCACCTAAATCGGCCATCATAGAACCCATCATGCCACCAGGCAAACCGCTGCCAAGCAAAAGGCTGGACATGTGCTTGTTGGCGGGATTGATGAAGTAGCCAAGCCAGTCGTCGATGAACTCCTGGGTGAGCGAACGGGCTTTCATGTAGGCGGACATATTGATTTCGGGCACGTCGAAACCTTCATTCTTGAGCATCGACTGTACGGAAATGATGTCCGGGTGTACCTTGCCCCAAGAAAGAGGCTCGATGGCGGTGTCAATAATGTCAGCGCCATTATTGCAGACTTCCAGGATGCTTGCCATGGAAAGACCCGGTCCGCTATGGCCATGATACTGGATGGTAATGTCGGGATGGTTCTTCTTGATCATGCCCGTAAGTTTGCCGAGCATTGCGGGCTGACCGATTCCTGCCATGTCCTTCAGGCAGATTTCGGCAGCTCCGGCTTCTATCAGCTGGTCGGCAATTGCCGAATAGTATTCGGCTGTATGAATGGGACTGGTCGTGATGCAAAGGGTGGCTTGTGGAATCATGCCTCCCTCCTTGGCGTACTTGATGCTTGGAATGATGTTGCGAACATCGTTCAGGCCGCAGAAGATGCGCGTAATGTCTGTACCTTGTTTCTTCTTGACCTTGTACATGAGTTGGCGTACATCGTCGGGAACGGGGTACATTCGCAGCGCGTTCAAGCCACGGTCAAGCATATGAGTCTTTATTCCGACCTCATTGAAGGGCTTGCAGAAGGCACGGACTGCCTCGTTGGGGTTCTCGCCCGCCAACAGGTTTACCTGTTCGAAAGCGCCGCCATTGGTCTCAACACGGTCGAAGCATCCCATTTCTATGATTACGGGAGCTATGCGTGCAAGCTGGTCTTTGCGTGGTTGGAACTTGCCGCTGCTTTGCCACATGTCTCTATAAACGAGACTGAATCTAACTTTCTTCTTCATTATGTTATCTTGAAAAATATGTTCATTGGGCGCAAAGGTACAAAAAAATAATGAAGAATGAGGTATGAAGAATGAAGAATTTACCTTGTTTGCTCAATTTTGACGCAAACACCTTGGCAAAGGACACCAAGAGGAGGATTCTCTTTCTCTATAGCGACACTTATCTTCACGACGGAAGGACATTCCTCGAGAACAGCAGATGCTATTCTGGCTGCCACATTTTCGAGGAGATTGGAGGGAACTGCCATTTCCCTCTTGGTTATGCCGACAAATCGGGAATAGTCTGCCGTGCCTTCGAGCCGGTCGTCCTTCCAAGCCGAAGATTCCACCTCGACCAGAGCAGAGAGAGTGACATAGAAGTCGCCACCTACCATGCGTTCCTGCGGATGACAGCCATGACGGGCATACACCTTGATGCGGTTGACAGCTATCTCGACTACCCTTTTCATTCTGTTTCCTCCTCCTCGAACATCTGCGAAGAATCCGGCAGATACTTTTTCAACACCCTTGCCACGCCTGCTGTCCAGGAATTCATCGTATCATTCTCCAATTGGAGAGACGTGATGAGACGAATCACGTGGTCGATGGGCATCCTGTAGCGCAAAACGCCACTGATAAGCTTCGCATAGTCCCAATACTTCGGATTGAATCGTTCGCTCAAGCCCTCGATGGTTGTCTTGTAGCCACGTTTATTGACGAACTGGAAGTCGTAGCGCTTCTGTCCTTCGCGATCGTAATGCTTGATGATAAAGCCTTTCATCACGCTCTTCGGAATGGCGATGCCTTCCTCGTCGTCTTGCAAGCCGGTAAAGATTTCGTATGGCAGGTTGTCGAGCAGACCGACGAAAGCCACCCATTTCTCCTTCTTGTTCTGGAAGCGCACCACATCGCACTCCAGCACTTCGGGCCTTCGTTCCACGACGGAGGGAATGATGCCGCCCGGAAAACCTTCGGTCTTCATGAATTTCTGCTGGGCGAGGGTTGCTATCAGGGCTTCGGACATTGTCTCGTTGTCCTTTCGCGTATAGCGGATGTCCGTGAAGACTTGCGCCAACGTCTGTTTCTCGTTGATTTCCACGAAATGCCTGTTTACGGCAAGCGACTCGCGCTTTTTGTAGCAGGCGTCGATGCGTTCGGGCGTGAAGGGGTTGTAAGTTTCCTGATGCACGATGGCTTGTAGCGGCAAGCGGTCGGTCTGTCGAGGTTTTTCTGCAGGCCAGCCTACGGTTAGCGTGGCGACCGGGAAGACCAGTTCGGGCAAATCGAGAACTGCGATGATGGCTTGCGGCTGATAGATGGTCGTGCCGAGGAAACAGATACCCAGTCCTTCCTCTTCCGCGAGGTTGCAGAATGTCTGGGTGAAGAGCAGAGCGTCCGTTGCCGCATTGATAAAGCTGAGGGCATTGTCGTAGCCCGGACTTGCTTCTCGAAGCAAGCACCAGTCGGTTGTCCTGCGGAAGTCGGCACAGATGGTCAGGACCACAGGCGCCTGTGTTACCATTGGTTGGTAGAAGTGTGCCGGAGCCAGTTGTTCCTTCATTTCTGCCGACCTCGTTACCACTACGCTGTAGAGTTGCAGGTTGCCCATTGTCTGTGTTCGCGAGGCGTCCTCTATTAACCGATTCAGCAGCTCGTCACCGACGGGCTGCTGAGTATATTTGCGGATGGTTCTTCTCTGCTTTATGTTCATAGTGCTTTTCCTATTAGTTTCTCTTCCAGCTCTTCGAGATGACGTTGTAGTTTCGAGTCTTTTTTCAGCCTGCCGTCTATGGTTTTTATGCCATGCAAGACGGTGGCATGGTCCCTGTTTCCGACGTATATTCCTATCTTGCTAGCGGTCAGCTTCGTGTGTTTATGGGCCAGATACATGCTCATCTGTCGGACAGTAACGATTTCCGCCTTTCTGCTCTTCCCGAAAATATCCTCTTCCTTCACGTTGAAGTGTTCGCAAGTGGTGGTGATGATCTGGTCGATGGTCACGTTCTTCTTCTCCACCCTTGTTCTGCCGGCCAGAATGCGCTTTGCGAAGTCCAGGTCAATTTCCTTGCCATAAACGACGGAATATGCCAGCAGGCTGTGGATGATGCCTTCCAGTTCGCGGACACTGTTGTTGACGTTTGTCGAGATGAAGTCCAGCACGTTGTCGGGGATGTTCAGGCCGTCGTGCTTCACGATGCTGTGCAGGATGTTCCGGCGCAAACTCTCTTCGGGCTTCTCCATTTCGGCCATCAGTCCGCTCTTGAAACGCGTGACGAGCCTTTCCTCCATGCCTTGCAGCGATACTGGCGGACGGTCGCACGTCATGATGATCTGCTTGTCGTTTAGGCGGAGGTGGTTGAAGATGTGGAAGAAGGCGTTCTGCGTGGCGACCTTCGTGCCGGCCAGCTCCTGAATGTCGTCCACGATGAGCATGTCGATGCTCTGGTAGAAGTGCATGAAGTCGTTGAAGACGTTGTTCTTCCTGGCATCCGTGAACTGGACCATGAAGAGATGGGCACTCAGGTAGAGGACGCGCTTGTCGGGATGCAGCTCTTTCGTCCGCAGTCCGATGGCGTTCACGAGGTGCGTCTTGCCCACACCGCTCGGACCATAGATGAAGAGCGGGTTGAACGTCATCTGTTCGGGATGTTCGGCGATGGCCTGACCGACACTGCGGGGCAGTTTGTTGCTCGTGCCCTCGATGAAGTTGCTGAAGCTCTGGTGGACATTGAGCTGCGAGTCGAGGTCTTCGGCCATACCCACAGCCTGAGCCAGGAGTGGCGACTTGTTAGCCTCGCGACTGGACGGAGCCGCAGCGGGCACCATGTTGTCCTCGCTCTCCTGCCCTACCGTCACGTTGTCTGCCACTTCCACCTGGTAGATCAGCTTGACGTCCCCACCGAAGAAACGGCTGATAGTCACGTGAATGAGCCTGCGGAAGTGTTCCTCCAGATATTCGAAGAAGAACTGCGACGGTATATATACCGCCAGCTCCTTCTTGGCAGCGTCGAACGACTTGAGTCTCATCGGGGAGAACCAAGTCTGGAACTGCTGCTCGCTGACATTGCTATGGAACATCTCCATGCAACGCTGCCACAATATCTGTTTCTTCTCAGTCACGTATCAGTGTCTATACATTATATATTATTATAGGGCCCTCGCCCCTATCCGGGAATGTCAATCCGAGAACGACAAAAACCATCGTTTTCGAAATTGGCGAATTCGAGTGCAAAGGTACTACAAAATCCTGAAATCGCCAAACTTTTTTTCATGCTCGCGAAAGTGCTCAAAAGTCTAACCTCTTGTATTTCAATCATCGCCACAAAATGTCTTTTTCGCACATAAATTTTCTCTTGCAAAATTCCAACAGACTGAACCACAGCCACTTGCATCCTTCCATACTCCACCTCCTGCCCTATACTCCCATTTACTAACCCTCGAAATTCTATAGAGTTACTATTTTGGTAGCGTACCGCAATTTGCCCCACCGCTATTTCGCAAAAATCTAAATAAGCAAGAAAGTCAAAATATCGCAAAAAACATACCCGCTTCTACAATAAAATGCACCCCCTTTTCGTTTTTCATATAAAGAGGTGGAAATCCGGACCCCCTCCGCCCCCTTTAGGAGAACTTTAGCTTGAATGGCTTACGGCTTAAAAGCTTACAGGAAAAAGCAGTAAACGGCAAACAGTAAACAGAATAACTTAAAAACTGACTATAAACACTCAACTCTAAACTTAAATACCTCTTAATTCTTAACTCTTAGGATTCCCACCCGCCTATGGAACAAACTTTACCCCTACCTTATTTTCAGCCAAACACAGCCGTCCTGGCAAAGATACGTCAGTTTGCCCGCGCCTATCGCCCGCAACCGTGCGCCATCATAGCTTTGGCCAATTCTTAATTTACAGCACATGCTTTCCCCATCCCTATTGTCAGCCAACTTCGGCAATCTCGAAGCCGAGATGAAGTGGTTCAACCAGAGCAGTGCCGACTGGCTTCATATTGATGTCATGGACGGCGTCTTTGTGCCGAACATCTCGTTCGGTTTTCCCGTCCTCAAGCATGTGGCGCGTCTGTGCCGCAAGCCCCTCGATGTGCATCTCATGATAGTGCAGCCCGAGAAGTTTGTGGAGCAGGTCAAGGCGCTCGGAGCCTACCTGATGAACGTGCACTACGAAGCCTGTCCGCACCTGCATCGCGTGGTCGGTCAGATACACGAAGCGGGCATGAAGGCAGGCGTCACACTCAATCCCGCCACGCCAGTCAGCGTCTTGGAGGACATAGCGGCCGACCTCGATCTGGTCCTCCTGATGAGTGTCAACCCGGGTTTTGGCGGTCAGAAGTTCATCCCCCACACATTGGAGAAAGTCAGAGAGTTGCGCCGTTTGCTCGATGCCACAGGCAGTCATGCCCTCATCGAGATAGACGGAGGCGTCAACATGGAGACGGGCAAGCTGCTGAAGGAAGCCGGAGCCGACGTACTGGTAGCAGGCAACGCCATTTTCGGAGCCCCCAACCCCGCCCAAGCCTGCGAGGAACTCGCCAAACTGTAGAAGAGAAATAGGAATAACAGAAAAAAAGAAGCCCCACGCACGAAAATGTGGGGCTTTCTTTGTGTCTCAAAATCGTTTGTTACTTTTGTTACAAGAGTTTTTTGTATCCCGTTTTCGTTTGCATTACCATTTCTCTGCGTATCAGTCGGGAAAGATATTCATTTGCATTTGAACTTTTCTTGCCGCATGCTTCCATCGCCCTTTTCAGGTCTTCGCGGGTGAACTCTTCGGGCAGTTTGTCGAGGAGTCGGAAC
>JAGCXU010000124.1 GCA_017961145.1 Bacteroidaceae bacterium
ACGAGTTTGATTCTGCCGCATTGTTGGACAGTTCTACTGTTGCGCTTGATAGTCTTGTCGTTCTACTTAACGAGAATCCCAACGTCACCATCGAACTGGCTTCACATTGCGACTTCCGAGGCAAGGATGAATACAACGAAAAGCTTTCACAACGCCGTGCCGAGAGTGTTGTCAACTATCTTATTGCACATGGAATAGACACTCTCCGCCTTTCTCCGAAGGGTTATGGAGAAAAACGTCCGAAGATTGTGACGCGCAGGATTGCTGCCACCTATGACTTCCTGAACGAAGGCGACACCTTGACAGAAGCTTTCATCATGGCGCTGGAGGACGAGGAGAAACAAGAGATTTGCCACTCTTTGAACCGTCGGACCGAGTTTAAAGTGCTTCGCACTACTTACAAACTCTTCGATTCGCCAACAGAAAAGACAACTTCTGTCGAGAAGGAACTTGCCGACAGCATGAAGACTGAGGTTGATGAAAAAGCTCTTGACGAAAAAGTCGAAGGAAAGACAGGAGAAAGGGGTGCTGAGAAGATTGAGGGAAAAGCTGAAGCGTCCGAGAAAAACGACTCTGAGAAAAGTGAAAAGACGAGTAAAATCACTAGACCTGAAAGAGTAAAAAGACCAGAAGGTAAGGAAGCAACAGCAGAGAAGCAGCTAAAGACTGCCGATTCTAAAAAGACTGAAGACTTAAAGAAATCCGACGATAAGGTAAAAGAAGATTCCCAGAAAACTCCTGATAATACAGAGGAGAAAGAAGAGAAAGAGGAGGAAAAACAGCAACTGTAACACTGAGGTTTTATTGTGGTTTTAAGTTCTCTAGTGTAGTTCGCAAATCACACTAGCCTAATTGGCAAACTTAACACGTTAAAATGCGCAACTAAGCGTGCCACGTTTGCGTTTTAACTGTGCCTCGTCAACCCTCTTAATTCAGTCTGTTATTCGACAAGCAATTTCTCAGAAAAAAGAATGTCATTCTGGGGCGAGAAATACAGAATGAAGGAAAGTCTCTTCTTTAGAATTCTGTAAACCTTAGTGGCAAGAGAGGAGCAATACCATTGCAGGCGATAACACCGTCAGAGCCAAAAAGCAAGATGCGAATAGCCCGTCCATGACGGTCTTCAGTACCGCTGATAACCTGACGACAGGCTCCGCATGGAGGCACAGGTTTCTTGGTAAAACCCCTACCCTTCCTAGCAGCAATGGCCAGAGCCACAACTGGTATCTTCGGATACTGAGCACCAGCAGCAAAGAGAGCGGTTCGTTCTGCACACAATCCAGACGGATAAGCAGCATTCTCCTGATTGGCTCCTGTCACAATAGTGCCATCCAGCAAACGCACAGCAGCCCCTACACAAAATCTGCTAAAAGGTGCATAACTGCCCTTCGTAGCCCGTTTGGCTGCATCTATCAGTTCACGGTCTTCTTTGCTCAACTCCTTCATCTCGCATAGATAGAAAACCGACTCCACCTTGTACTCTTTCATGTTTTTATACACCTATTAAATATATAATAATGTATTGCTGTGCAAATTTAAGAATAAAATATGAACATTGTACTATGATGTATGAACTTTTTTTCGTAACTTTGCGCCCGTATTATGAAAAAGCACATCCTCACACTCCTTTTTTCAGCTGTTTGCCTATTCCTTCAGGCACAACGAACGAACCAAGCTTATTGGACTTATATCGACACGTACAAGGACTGGGCCATCGAGCAGATGCACGAGTACCACATTCCTGCCAGCATAACTTTGGCACAGGGCCTTCTCGAAAGTAATGCAGGACGAAGCAGACTGGCTACTCAAGCCAACAACCACTTCGGAATTAAAGTGGGTGGCTCGTGGACTGGCCCATATATCGTCCAAAGCGACGACAGGCCTGATGACCGCTTCCGCAAGTACAGAAGTGCACGAGAGAGCTACATCGACCACTCGAAATTCCTGCAACAAAGGCGATATCAAGGTCTTTTCAGACTTCACCCGACTGACTATAAAGGCTGGGCTCGAGGCTTGAAAGCTGCTGGATATGCCACCAACCCAAACTATGCCGATGCCCTCATTCGCGTCATTGAGATGTATAGTCTCAATCAATTCGACACAGGCAAATATCGTCAGGCACGACCATCCACAGCTCCTCACTCACCACAAACAGATGACTTCTTCGTCAAACATGTCGTTTACAAAGGAAACAAGTGCTACTTCATCATCGTAGAAGTGGGCGACGATATGGCCACAATCAGTCAAAAGACGGGCATAAGTCTGCATAAACTATATAAATACAACGACTTACCACGCGACTACGCACCTACGGCAGGTGACCTCGTATATCTCCAGAAAAAGCGTAAATGCGCTTCCAAAGAGTTTAAAAAGAACCCCATTCACATCGTAGAGGTCAATCAAAGCCTGCACGACATCAGTCAGCTCTATGGCATCCGACTCGAGTCGCTCTGCAAACTCAACAAATGGGACGAGCCTCATGCCGTGGAAGTGGGTGAGATAATTAGAATAAGATAATGCAACTCACATGATAACGCTATCAAATATCGCCGTACAATTCGGCAAACGCGTCCTCTACAAGGACGTCAATATGAAGTTTACGAATGGCAACATCTATGGTGTCATCGGTGCTAATGGAGCTGGCAAATCAACCCTACTAAAAGCCATCAGCGGAGAGTTGGAGCCAAGCAAAGGTACTGTAGAACTCGGTCCAGGCGAGAGATTAAGTGTCCTCTCGCAAGACCACTTCCAGTACGACCAGGAAACAGTCTTGAACACAGTCCTGATGGGACATACTACGATGTGGGACGTCATGAAAGAACGCGAGGCTCTTTACAGTAAAGAAGATTTCTCGGATGAAGACGGCATACGTGTTGCAGAACTCGAAGAGAAGTTTGCCGAGATGGGTGGATACGAAGCAGAAAGTGATGCTGCTGCCCTGCTTTCTGGTCTCGGCATTAAAGAAGCCAAGCATTATCAGTTGATGGGCGAACTCTCGGGTAAGGAAAAGGTGCGCGTCATGCTTGCAAAGGCACTATTTGGAAACCCAGACAATCTCCTTCTCGATGAGCCCACGAACGACCTCGACCTCGATACGGTACAATGGCTCGAGCAATATCTGAGCGAGTTTGAACACACCGTCCTGGTCGTTAGCCACGACCGCCACTTCCTCGATTGTGTCTGCACACATACCGTAGATATTGACTTCGGCAAGGTAACCATGTTTGCTGGCAACTATAGTTTCTGGTATCAGAGTTCGCAACTTGCACTTCGACAGGCTCAAAACCAAAAGGCAAAAGCCGAAGAAAAGAAGAAAGAGCTCGAGGAGTTTATTCGTCGCTTCTCTGCTAATGTGGCAAAGAGTAAGCAAACAACAAGTCGCAAGAAGATGCTCGAGAAGTTAAACATCGAGGAAATTAAGCCTTCAACCCGCAAATACCCAGGCATCATCTTCCAGATGGACCGCGAACCAGGCAATCAAATCCTTGAGGTAGAAGGACTTAAGGCAGTTGCCGACGACGGAACAGTACTCTTCGATAATGTCAGCTTCACGGTTGAGAAGGGCGATAAAGTAGTCTTCCTCAGTCGCGATCCTCGTGCGATGACTGCCCTCTTCGAGATAATCAATGGCAACAGAGAGGCTCAAGCAGGCACCTTCAATTGGGGCATCACCATCACAACTGCATATCTTCCACTCGACAATACAGAGTTCTTCCAGAGCCAACTTAACCTCGTTGACTGGTTAAGTCAGTTTGGCGAAGGCAATGAAGTCTATTTCAAGGCATTCTTGGGCAGGATGCTCTTCTCAGGAGAAGAGGTGCTGAAGAAGGTTAACGTGCTTTCCGGAGGAGAAAAGATGCGTTGCATGATTGCACGAATGCAGCTAAAGAACGCCAATTGTCTCATCCTCGACACACCCACAAACCACCTTGACCTCGAAAGCATCCAGGCTTTCAACAACAATCTAAAACTCTTCAAGGGTAACATCCTATTCAGCAGTCACGACCACGAGTTCATTCAGACCGTTGCAACCCGCATCATCGAACTCACTCCAAACGGCATCATCGACAAGCTCATGGACTACGACGACTACATCAGCAGCGATGCCATCAAAGAACAAAAAGAACGAATGTACAACGGAAACAACTGACAAAAGCACGATTGGCACGTTTCTTGTAGTGAGCAATTGAACAAATACTTGTCACAATGAAAGAAGAAAAGAACGAAGAGATAGAAAAAAACGAGACTCAGCAAGAAGCCGAACAGCCCACTGCTGAAACCGAACAGAATATTCAGGAAGAAGAAAAGGAGTTGACAATAGAGGAGCAACTCGAAGCAGCGAATGCCGAGATTGCCAACCTGAACGACCAGTTGCTTCGGAAGATTGCCGAATTCGACAATTATCGCAAGCGCACAATCAAGGAAAAGACTGATCTCATCTTGAATGGTGGCGAGAAAACCATCATTACCATACTGCCTGTCCTTGATGATATGGAGCGTGCCCTGAAGAACATGCAACAGGCTGATGACGTTAAAGCTGTACTCGAAGGAGTTGAACTTATCTATAAGAAATTCATAGATATACTCGAAAAACAAGGTGTCAGCATTATTGACACCAAAGAAGCTGATTTCGATGTTGACCTTCATGAAGCAGTTGCTCAATTGCCAGCACCTACGCCTGAACTCAAAGGCAAGGTGATGGACTGCACATTGACGGGCTACAAACTTAACGAGAAAGTCATCCGCCACGCTCAAGTTGTTGTAGGAGTTTAAGCATTATGGCAGAGAAGAGAGATTATTACGAAGTGCTTGGCGTCAACAAGAATGCCAGCGACGCTGAGATAAAGGCCGCCTACAAGAAGATGGCCATCAAGTACCATCCTGACCGCAATCCTGGCAACAAAGAGGCTGAGGAGAAGTTCAAGGAGGCTGCCGAGGCTTATGATGTGCTTCGCGACCCAGAGAAACGTCAGCGCTACGACCAGTTCGGCTTTGCAGGCATGAATGGTCAAGGAGGCTTTGGAGGTGGTGCAAGCATGTCGATGGACGACATTTTCAGCATGTTTGGCGACATCTTCGGTGGTGGTAGCTTTGGCGGTTTTAGCGGTTTCGGAGGCTTTGGAGGTGGAAATAGAGGCGGAAAACATGTTGAAAAGGGCTCCGACCTTCGCCTTAAAGTTCGCGTCAACCTGAAAGAAGTCGCTACAGGTGTCACCAAGAAATTCAAGATAAACAAATACGTCACCTGCCCTCATTGCAATGGTAGTGGCAGCGAAGACGGCAAGAAAGAAACTTGCACGAAGTGTAATGGTTCTGGCGTTACTTACCGAAACGTAAACACGATGTTCGGCCACATGCAAACGCAGACACAATGCGATGCTTGTGGTGGCACTGGAAGCGTCATTCGCAACAAATGTAAGCATTGTGGCGGTCAGGGTATCGTCAAAGGCGAAGAGATTGTTGAAATCAAGATTCCTGCTGGCGTTCAGGAGGGAATGGTGGTCAACGAGCGAGGCAAAGGCAATGCTGCTCGTTGGAACGGTGTTCCTGGCGACATACAGGTTTATATTGAAGAAGAACCTCATCCTGAACTCCTTCGCGACGGGCAGAACTTGCAATACCAACTTCTGCTCGACGTTCCGACAGCTATTCTTGGCGGCTCTGCCGAAGTGCCTACAATCGACGGCAAGGTCAAGATAAAGATTGAACCAGGTACTCAACCGGGCAAGACCATGCGCTTGAGGGGCAAGGGACTGCCTGTCGTGCAAGGTTATGGCTACGGAACTGGCGACCTCATCGTTCAGATAGGTGTTTATATTCCGGAAAACCTTTCACGCGAGGAGAAGGAAACCATCGAGAAGCTACGCACAAGCGAAAACATGAAACCTGGTGCAACGGCAAAAAGCAACTTCTTCAACAGATTCAAAAAGATGTTTGAATGACCTATAATCAAGCTGTACAATATTTGTACGACTCTGCCCCTTTGTTTCAGAACATTGGGGCAGCAGCGTATAAAGAGGGGCTCGGGAACACGATTGCGCTCGACGAGCATTTCGGACATCCGCATCGCAAGTATCGCTGCATTCACGTGGGTGGCACGAATGGCAAAGGCTCTGTCTGTCACACACTTGCAGCCATCTTGCAGGCACAAGGCTATCGTGTCGGACTTTACACCTCGCCCCATCTTGTTGACTTCCGCGAACGCATTCGGGTGAATGGTAAGAAGATAAGCAAGAAGCGTGTTGTTGAGTTCGTAAAGGAAATCAGCCCCCACCAAACCTCCCCGAGGGGAGGCTTTTTTTCTCTCCCCCTCGGGGGAGACGGAGGGGGGCAGTTCTCTTTCTTTGAGCTTGCCACTACTCTCGCTTTCAAGCACTTTGCCGAGCAGAAGGTTGACTTTGCCGTCATCGAAGTAGGTTTGGGAGGCAGGCTCGACTGCACAAACATCATCACACCAGTCCTTTCCGTCATCACAAACATCAGTTTCGACCACGTTCAGTTCCTTGGCGACACTTTGCCCAAGATAGCTGGTGAGAAAGCTGGCATCATCAAGGCGGGCATACCCGTCTGCATTGGCGAGAACGTCAATCCGGAGGTAAAGGCAGTCTTCCAGAACAAAGCGAAGGAAGTGGGTGCTCCCATCGCCTTTGCCGAAGACGAGGGGCTGAACGCTAAATTCAACTTCGAAAGAGCCCTTCAAGGATTATGCCAGGAAAAGAACGAAGCAACTATCCTCACTTCCGTCCGTCTGCTTCGCGAGCGAGGCATTGAGATTAGCGACCGAGCCATCAAGAAAGGGTTCAAGGAGGTCGTCAGGATGACAGGACTGATGGGACGTTGGCAGATACTTGCCAAGAAGCCTCTTACCATTTGCGATACGGCCCACAATGTCGGAGGACTCCAGTACATCTTCCGTCACCTCACGTCCCTGCCACATCGCAAGCTTCATATCGTCATCGGAATGGTCAGCGACAAGGACGTGAAAACCGTGCTGACCATGATACCAAAAGATGCCGTATGCTACTTCACTCAAGCATCCGTCAGTCGAGCCATGCCAGTTGACGAACTCGCAAAGAAAGCGCTTTCAGTTTTCAATTTTCAATTCACAATTCATAAAGACGTACCTTCCGCCTACCTTGCAGCCCAGCAAAATGCCACCGACGAGGACATCATCTACATTGGCGGCAGCACATTCGTTGTAGCGGATTTACTGACTTATTTAGGCTGCTAGCGGGAGGTTCTCTCTAGAAATCGTTTGTCACAAGTGTCATTTTGTCACAAGCCAATCCACATATCACTACAAAAACCATTCAACTGAACGAAACACAGTAAGTTACGATGCGAAACGTAACACGTTATGATTGGCATTTTCATGTGTGACGTTTGTCATTTACCCACGTGAAGTGAAAACACATCACAAGAAAAGGCCCTCATTCCAGCTCTTCCGTCCGTCGCTTGCGCCCCACAATCGCTACGCTGCCAACACGCAAATACAACTTTAGAGAAGCTTTTCATTATGCTTCTCTTGGAAATTTAGGGGGGTATCTCTCTAAAAAAATGCAGCTACTCTGTTGGGTGGTTGCGTTTTTTTTCGTAATTTTGCACTCGAAATGTAATCACTTATAAATTTATAATGGAAGAATATCGTTTGAGCCACCTGCAGGAACTCGAGGCGGAGTCGATTCACATCATACGCGAGGTGGCAGCGGAGTTCGAAAATCCCGTCATGCTCTACAGCATCGGCAAGGACAGCTCCGTGATGGTGCGACTGGCTGAAAAGGCTTTTGCACCAGGCAAAGTGCCGTTCCCTCTCATGCACATCGACTCGAAATGGAAGTTCCGCGAGATGATTGAGTTCCGCGACTCCTATGCAAAAGAACATGGCTGGAACCTCATCGTGGAGAGCAACATGGAAGCCTTCAATGCTGGCGTAGGACCTTTTACGCACGGCAGCAAAGTGCATACCGACCTGATGAAAACAAAGGCCCTGCTCGATGCCCTGAACAAGTGGAAGTTCGACGCAGCCTTCGGTGGCGCTCGCAGGGACGAGGAGAAGTCGAGGGCAAAGGAGCGCATCTTCAGCTTTCGCGACCAGTTCAATCAGTGGGACCCAAAGAACCAGCGTCCTGAGCTGTGGGACATCTACAACAGTCGCGTCCACAAAGGCGAAAGCATTCGCGTCTTTCCCCTCTCAAACTGGACAGAACTCGACATCTGGCAGTACATCCGTCTCGAAAACATCCCCATCGTGCCTCTCTATTTCGCTAAGGAAAGACCTTGCGTGGAGATTGACGGCAACCTCATCATGGCAGATGACGACCGCCTGCCGAAAGAACTCGTGCCGAAGATTCACATGCGCATGGTTCGCTTCCGAACTCTCGGCTGCTGGCCTCTGACGGGAGCTGTGGAAAGCACCGCCACCACCATCGAAGAGATTGTGGAGGAGATGATGACCACAACGAAGAGCGAACGAACGACTCGCGTCATCGACTTCGACCAAGAGGCATCGATGGAGCAAAAGAAGAGAGAGGGATATTTCTAACCCCACCCCCTGCCCCTCCCGAGGGAGGGGAGAACAAGCTGAAAATGATAACAGGTTTTCATAGACGATGAAATACTCCTATAATACTGCTTCTCCCGACAGATATCTGTTACTCAAGCAGAAAGCTAAAGAGCTCAAAAAAATTCCTACTGAAGCAGAATCGTTATTATGGGAACATATTCGCAACAAGCAACTGGGAGCCAAATTCAACCGACAGCATGTCATAGGAGACTACATAGTGGACTTCGTTTGCTTGAAGAAAGAACTGATCGTAGAAGTGGATGGTGGATATCACGATACAGCAGAACAACGCGAAGCAGACGCTTATCGCAGCAAGGAACTTGAGAGATTGGGGTTTGAGGTGATACGCTTTAACAATGATGAAGTGATTCTGAACATCAATAATGTGTTGAACAGAATAGAAGACAGACTATTAAAAATTGACTCTAAAATATGAATAAAGAAAACACTCCCCTCCCTCGGGAGGGGAAAGGAGGTGGGGTCGGTGTCAAGGTCGACATAAAAGCCTACCTTGATGCTGACGAGCGGAAGTCGCTCCTCAGACTGCTTACTGCTGGCTCTGTCGATGACGGCAAGTCAACACTCATCGGGCGTCTGCTCTTCGACAGCAAGAAGCTCTACGAAGACCAGTTGCAAGCTCTGGAGCGCGATTCGAAGCGCGTGGGCAATGCGGGTGCAGGAGAGATTGACTATGCCCTGCTGCTCGACGGCTTGAAGGCAGAGCGCGAGGAAGGCATCACCATCGATGTGGCTTACCGCTACTTCTCGACAAACCTGCGCAAGTTCATCATCGCAGACACTCCTGGACACGAGCAATACACACGAAACATGATAACTGGCGGCTCGACTGCCAACCTCGCCATCATCCTCGTTGATGCGCGAACTGGCGTCATCACACAGACACGCCGTCACACCTTCCTCGTTTCGCTGCTCGGCATAAAGCACATCGTCCTTGCCGTCAACAAGATGGACCTCGTGGACTTCTCCGAAGAGGTGTTCAACAAGATTAAGAACGAGTACCTTGAGCTCACGAATCAGCTTGGAATAGAGGACGTTACGTGCTTCCCGCTTTCGGCAAAGGAAGGCGACAATGTGGTGGAGAAGAGCGACAGGACACCTTGGTTCGAGGGCACTTCCCTACTCCAATACCTCGAGACTGTTCCCATTGACCGCGACAGAAACATGCAGGACTTCCGCTTCCCCGTTCAGTATGTCTTGCGCCCCAACCTCGACTTCCGTGGCTTTTCGGGCAAAGTGGCAAGCGGCGTCATTCGCAAGGGCGACACAATCATGGCTCTGCCCAGCAAGAAGACAAGCCGCGTGAAGAGCATCGTCACCTATGAAGGCGAGCTGGAATACGCTTTCTGCCCGCAATGCGTCACCATCACGCTCGAGGACGAGATAGACATCTCTCGAGGCGAAATGCTCGTCAAGCCCGATAATCTGCCTTTCATCGGCCGTCACTTGCAAACAAAACTTGTCTGGATGGACGAAGAGCTGATGGACCGCAGCAAGCAGTTCTTCCTCAAAGCAAACACCAACACGACGCGAGCTACCATCAGTGCCATCGACTATCGCATAGATGTCAATACGATGGAGAAACTCGAAGGCAAGGACTTCAAACTCAACGAGATAGGTCAAGTTCAGATAACAACAGCAAAGACACTTTTCTTCGACGCTTACAAGCAAAACAGAGCGACGGGCGCCTTCATCCTCATCGACCCCATCACGAACAACACTTGTGCCGTGGGCATGATA
>JAGCXU010000125.1 GCA_017961145.1 Bacteroidaceae bacterium
CACATGCTTAGTGGCACATACATGTGAGCAATATATCAAGATAATGAATCATGATATCTATTGGAAACTGGGTGATATCACTTATTTCGTCATCGGTCTTGCCCTGATGATACTATCTCAAATTATCCTGATGGGCAAGGAGTTGCAGGAAGAACAGGAGTTAACCATCTAAACACGTACAATTATGAGTATCATCGTAAACGTAGATGTGATGATGGCCAAGCGGAAGATGTCATCACAGGAACTTGCCGAGAAGATTGGCATAACGGCTGCCAACCTCTCCATCCTCAAGACGGGCAAAGCAAAAGCCGTCAGGTTCTCAACCCTCGAAGCCATCTGTCAGGCCCTCGACTGCCAACCTGGCGACATCCTCGAGTACAGAGAAGATGAGGAAGCATAATCATATTCCAGCTGCAAAGACATTAAATAATCTTAATCATTACACGCTAAACCACAAAACTTCCAACTTTATTTCTTATCTTTGCAGCTGGAATTGGTATTAACTTAAAACAACTATCGATGAAAAGGTTCTTTTTGTTGAGCACCTTGCTGCTCGCCACATTGCTTGTCTGCGCACAGACAAAGATTGCTCCTAAAATGAAGAAGGGAATGAAGAAGGTGTATGCGACGGAAGCCACGATTGGCGCTCCTTCGAAGCCTGCCACTACAATCTCTACGGAAACTGTCTTCGAGGTGATTGACGAGACGAGCGACGGCTACATTCTGGACATTTATGTGACTGACGTGAAGACTGATGCCAAGGATGCCGAAAGCCGCGTTTATTCCCTCGCAACAGAGATGCTGAAGGACGTCCACAATAAATATGTGACAGACAAAGACGGCAAAGTGACCAAGATGCTGAATGTTGAAGAAAGGATAAAGCAAATAAACGAGATGCTCGACAAACTGCTTGTCGATGTACCTCTGCCTGCAAAATCCACTCTGGCCGACCTCAAGAAACAACTGACAGGCAACCTCAACGAGGAATCTCTGCTGAATAGTGTACTGATCAGCACAAGCCCGCTTACCCTAAACGGCAAGACCATCAGAACTGGAACTGAGGAAGAATACAAAACAGAGCAAGGCATCAAGATGAAGCGCACCTACACCATTAAGGACAAAAGCAACATCCAGACTGATGCAAAGATAAACATGAACACGGACGACATGAGGAACATGGTGATGGGACTGGTTGAGAAAATTGTGCCAAACCAGTCCGAAAATCTCATGGACATGATTGGTCCGATGATAAGCAACCTGAAGATTGATGCCTCGGAAAGTTCCACATACACTTTGCAAAAGGATGGCTGGATGAAGAGTATTGCATCAAGCACGAACTACTCCAGCATGGGTGTATCGTTTTCCGTAAAGACAAAGGTTACACTTAAATGAGAAATTTGCTCATAGCCCTGCTGACGGCTTTCTCGCTTCAAGTCAATGCACAAGAAGCAAGCAAAGAACTCTTTGGTCCTAACGTGCTCATCTTCAGCCCGCAAGATGATATGCAAGCAATAGCCGACACTGTGAATGCCTTGCACGAGCAGATGTTCCATGACCAATTCAGCCGTAAGCGCTATGCTGTGCTCTTCCTTCCTGGAGACTATCGCAAGGCAGGACTGCTGAATGTTCCCTATTATATGCAGATTGCAGGCTTGGGACGCACACCTTATGAGGTGCAGCTTTCCAACATCCACACTCCTGCACCTTTGGGAGGCGACAATGGAACTTGCACTTTTTGGCGTTCGGCAGAGAATCTGTCAGTCATCGGACCAGAAACTTACGATGAGCCAGAAACCTTCAAATGGGCTGTCTCGCAGGCAGCTCCCCTTCGTCGCATCTACTCTACTCGTACTTTGCGTACACAATGGGGAAACGGCTGGGTGAGTGGAGGATTTGCCGCAGATTGCCACTTCGAAGCCCCTGCTGGCAGCAATCACCAGCAACAATGGTACTACCGAAACAGCATCCTGAATAAAGGAAGAGGCGAGTTTCGCGAAATCAAGTACAACTACTGCTTTCAAGGTGTTGAGCTTGGGCCAGATGTGGACAGGACAACTTATCGCGACAATTGGGACGAAGGAGGCAACGTAACTTTCATTCCCACAACTCCCATCATCCGCGAGAAGCCTTTCCTCTTCATGGGAAAAGATGGCCGATACAAGGTTTTCCGTCCAGCCTTGAGGCGAGAGAGTAGCGGACTTTCCTATACACGACTTTCTATGGGCAAAGGCAAAGAGTTCGATGTCGAAAAGGATTTCTTCATCGTGAAGCCTGGAGTAACGGCAAAAGAGATGAATCGTCAACTGAAAGCAGGTAGGCATCTGCTTTTCACTCCTGGCATGTATACGCTGGAAGAGCCTTTACATATCACCCGTTCTGGCACCATATTGCTTGGTCTTGGCTATGCTACGGTTATTCCTGGCGAGGGTTGTGAGACGGCAATTCTGGTGGATGAGGTCGACGGCGTTACCATTGCTTCGCTGATGTTCGATGCCCATTATTCCTCACATTCCTTGCTGCAAGTAGGCTCGAAAGCAGCCTCTCGGATTCGCCATACCAAAAACCCTACCCTACTGGCAGACCTCTTCTTTCGCGTGGGAGGCTTCCGAAGCGGTCATGTCAATGTGGATGAGGCAGTCATCATCAACAGCCACGATGTCATCGGCGACCATTTCTGGATCTGGCGAGCCGACCATGGTGTCAGAGGCAGTGTGGGATGGGATGTGAATACCTCAGCTAACGGCTTGGTGGTGAATGGCAACTACGTAACTATGTACGGTCTTTTCAACGAGCACTTCCAGCAATATCAGACACTTTGGAATGGCGAAAACGGCCACACCTATTTCTTCCAATGCGAGACACCTTACGATGCTCCCAATCAAGCGGCATATATGAGTGAGGATGGTAAGCGCGACGGCTATGCTGCCTACAAGGTTGCAGACCATGTGCAGAACCACTTTGCAACGGCTTTCGGCATCTATGATGTGCTCCACAATGACATCCGAATAGAGAGCAGCGTGGAAGTTCCCTGCAATGCAGGCATCAGGTTGCACAACATCTGCAACAATTGCCTCTCCAATCAGCCTGGAAAAGGCTTCGGCTTTGTGGTGAACGGACTCGTCAAGAGCACCTACAACACACATCGCGACAACAGAACCTATCTGGTGGATTTCCCTGTCGAGGGCAAATAAAGAAAGCTAAGACTTCAACGCTTTATCGACGCTACCACTTTTGAGCAAGCGCTCCTGAGCCTCGTCGTAACTCAGGCCTAGTGATTCTTGAATCATGCGAGTGCCACGATCAATGAGTTTGGCATTGGTGAGTTGCATCTTGATCATACGATTGCCTTCAACGCGACCCAAGCGAATCATCAATGAGGTGGAAATCATGTTCAAGACCATCTTCTGAGCTGTGCCACTCTTCATTCGGCTTGAGCCTGTGACAAACTCTGGACCGACAATTGTCTCGATAGGAAACTCTGATGCAGCTGCCAAAGGTGTGCCTGGATTGCTTGTGATGCAACCTGTAAGCAAGCCTTGTTTTCTTGCTTCGCTGACGGCTCCAACGACGTAAGGTGTTGTGCCAGAGGCAGCTATGCCAAGCACAGTATCATCCTTCGTGGGAAAGAATGTCTGCAAATCCTGCCAACCTTTTTCTGGAAAGTCTTCTGCTTTCTCGACTGCATGGCGAAGAGCCTTGTCGCCTCCTGCAATGACGCCAATCACTATATCTGGAGAAAGACCAAAGGTGGGGGGAAGTTCGCTTGCATCGAGTACACCCAGCCGTCCGCTTGTTCCTGCCCCCACATAGAAGAGCCTGCCGCCTCGCTTCATTCTTGGCTCGACAGCTTCCACAAAGGCCTGAATATCAGGCAGAACCTTTCGGACAGCCTCAGCCACCAGCGCATCTTCCTCGTTGATGTGCTGCAATATTTCGCCCACAGACATCTTTTCCAGATGGTCGAAATGCGAAGGCTGCTCTGTTATCTTGTCTTTCGCTTCCACGATGCAAAGATACATCTTTTTTCGAAACAAACAAAGCGTCCTTGCAAACATTTGCAAACAGCTTGGATAAGTGCAAATTATTGCAAACAAAATTTCTTGCAGCATTCATCATTTTGTCTTAACTTTGCACTCGAAAGCTGAACGAACATGAACGAACTGATGACTATAATGACTTCAAGAGAATGGTTCCTGATTATCTTCGGAACAGCAATCTACATTGTTCTCTTCATTGTGACGGTGCAGAACAGCCGCCGCAAAATCCTGTCGCTGCAAGAGCGTTTAGATAAGGTACGCGCGATGCAGGAACAATTCGACATCGAGGCTAACGAGCTGAAGATGGCTGAGCTGGAAAACCTCATCAAGAAGCTGGGCGACGAGAACTCGATGCTCAAGCTGGAACTGGAGGAGAAGAAGGCGACGCTGGACTATAATAATAAGGTAGCAATGATCGAGAATGCCAAGCGCGAACAAGCAGAAACGGTCATCTTTTCTTCCGACATCTATCGCCGATTGCAGGAGTGCCTGAACTCGGGCAAGAGCTTGAACTATCAGGACTGGGGCGAACTGACCAGCTTGCTGAACAGCATCTACACAGGCTTGACAGAGAAACTCTACAGCCTCTATCCGATGAGCGAACAGGAGCTGCATGTCAGCCTGCTCATCAAAATGCGCCAACAGCCGAAGGACATTGCCATGCTGACGGCTCACTCGAAGGAGAGCATCGCCACAACTCGCAGCCGCCTCTATTCGAAGGTGTTCGGAAGGAAAGGCTCATCGAAGGACTGGGACGACTTCATATTGACACTATAAACCCTATAAAATTTATAAAGGTATGATTGATTACTTTGCATTACACATGTGGCAGGTATGGGCTATCTTGTCCGTTATCTGCTTGATTCTTGAGCTCACGGCTGGTGATTTCTTCATCATCTGCTTCTCTATCGGAGCGGCTTTTGCGTGCCTGACAGATGCCCTTGGTGGCGGCATCGTGCTGCAACTGGTGGTCTTTGCCGTCTTCACGCTGGCCAGCCTCTTCTTCGTGCGTCCTTTTGCCGTTCGTTTCTTGCACAAGAGTGACAGCAACCGCGTCAGCAATGCCGATGCTTTGCTGGGCAGGAAGGGCCGAGTGGTTGAGACTGTCAAGGCCGACAGCTTTGGCCGAGTACAAATCGATGGCGACATCTGGAAGGCTGTCACAAACGAAACAGCCGACATTCCCGAAGGCTCGAACGTACGCGTCGTTTCCAGGGAAAGCACCATCATCACCGTTGAAAGCATCAAACAATAAACAGAAACATTAATCTTTAACCTTTAACTCATAAAAACTATGCTTTACGTATTCATTACTATCGCCGTTCTGGTAATTCTCTTTGCCAAGATGGCACTGGTCATCATCCCTCAGTCGGAAACCAAGATTGTAGAGCGCCTCGGACGCTACCACGCTACTCTGCAGCCTGGCATCAACATCATCATCCCCTTCATCGACCAGGCCAAATCCATCGTAGTGCTCAAACACGGACGCTACATGTACTCCACGACCATCGACCTGCGCGAACAGGTCTATGACTTCCCCAAGCAGAACGTCATCACGAAGGACAACGTGCAGACCGAAATCAACGCCCTGCTCTACTTCCAGATTGTTGACCCGTTCAAGGCAACTTACGAAATCAACAACCTGCCCAACGCCATCGAGAAACTGACACAGACAACCCTGCGTAACATCATCGGCGAACTGGAGCTGGACGAGACTTTGACCAGCCGCGACACCATCAACAAGAAGCTCTCGGCCGTGCTCGACGACGCAACAGACAAGTGGGGCGTCAAGGTGAATCGCGTTGAGCTGCAGGACATTACACCTCCCGACAGCGTGCTGACAGCGATGGAGAAGCAGATGCAGGCCGAGCGTAACAAGCGTGCACAAATCCTGACATCAGAAGGTCAGAAGGCAGCAGAGATTCTGGCTTCCGAAGGTGAGAAAACTGCCATCGTGAACAAGGCAGAGGCAGCCAAGCAGGAAGCCATTCTGCAGGCCGAAGGTGAGGCACAGGCTCGCATCCGCGTGGCAGAGGCAGAGGCAAAGGCCATCGAGCTCATCACAGAGGCTGTCGGCAAATCGACCAACCCTGCAAACTACCTGCTTGCACAGAAGTACATCCAGATGATGCAGGAACTGGCCGAAGGCGATAAGACGAAGACCGTCTATCTACCCTACGAAGCCACCAACCTGCTTGGCTCCATCGGCGGTATCAAGGACCTCTTCAAGGCCGAATAAATCCACTCGCAAACAGATTCTGAACGATTCAGGGCACCGCAGAAATCTCTCTGTAGTGCCCTGATTTTTGTGTGTTATGGTGTGGACGAGCCGCCCTCGGAGGGGAGCCGCCCTCTACTTTATCTTCTGGCCTCTGTAGTAAACGTCGAAGGAATCCTGTCCGTAGCCGCCACCCATGTATTTGAAGGACGAGGCCATCGCACCTTTCACCTTCTCGCCGCAGTAATAGACATCGAAGGAGTCCTTGGCATAGCCGCCGCCCAAATCCTCGAACGAGCTCGCCATCGCATTGAGTTTGCGGTTACCGTAGTAGACATTCATGTTTGTCTTGAAGTAGCCTCTGTGAGCGACCATTTCCTCGTCATTTCTTTCATGCCCACGCCTGCCACTCCGCACTTTCAGGCGGAAGCCAGAGGGATCGACATTCTCGAGGATGCGGCCGTTCACATACACATTGTTTTGGTCCTTCGCATAGCCCATGCCCAAGTCCACGAAACTGCGCGAATCGGCATGCACTATGAGTTCGTTACCGAAATAGACTCTGCCGCGCTCTACCTCATAGCGCTGAGCAAAGGAGTTGGCAGCCCAACCTATCACCGCTGCCAAAAGGAGAGATTTGTGTAAAGCATTCCGTTTCATAGTCGTAAGTCTTTAAGTTTCGTTTCTGAGTGCAAAGTTAAGGCATTTTCCGCACAGGCATGGACGGAGAATCCCTATTCTTTCGTGGGGAATCCCCTATACGCATTTTCCACAGTCTTTATAGTTGAGAGTTTACGTTTAGCGTTCGGACGGATTTTGAACTCCGCCAGAACAAATCTTAATTCTTAACGCTTGTAATTTGCAAACTTAGCGTGTTAAATTGGCCACTTTAACGTGTTACGTTTGCAATCATAACGTCTTGTGTGTTTCGAATCATCGCTGACTCGCAAATGAATTTCGGAGCCTCAGCCCTTGCAGAGAAGTTGATCAGGTTTCTGTGCGAAGAGACTTTATCTCTTAATTCCACTACAAAGATACGACAATTTTCCGATACTACCAAATTTCAGCACTCGATTTGGGCCGATTTTCAGCACGAATTCGAGCGATTTTTGCAACTCATTGATTTTCAGTTCTGTACAACCGTACAAACCGTACAGCCGAAAAAAGAGACACACGAGGTTTTCTATATTATATTATTAAGGAAATAATTACTTATTATATTATATAATATATAGTCTTTGCATTTCTCTCGAAAAACCGTTGTACGGTTGTACGGATTCTTTATCAAAGCCGACGACTTTCGGAAATGTGGAATTGCATGCCTTTTCCTCTGCCAGAAAAATTGCCGGTCATTGCAGAAAATCCAGAACCCCCGAAAAACCCCTCTAATTTGCCCCAGAATCGCTTCAAATCCCTTCGACGTATATTTAAAAAGAAGCGCTCTACACGCCTTAAAACGAATTCTTAAAATTCTTTGAATTTTACCTCCTCAAAATCCTGCCTCAAAAACAAAGGTGGATAAAGGTACGGACGAGGCCCTCTTCGACCTCCAAGGTATATTTATGAGGCGACAGACTTCCATCTGCCGCCTCTTTTTAACTTTTCTGTGACAAAGGACAGCGCATTTCGCGCACACCTCTGCCCTGCTACAAAAACTACTTTCGGCTCAACTTGCCAAGCTTCTTGCCCAGATTCTCGAAGGCATCGCCAAGCAGGTTGAAGAAACTGCCGAACGTACCAGCACTTCCATTAGCTTTTTCAATGTGAACCACCAACTCCTTCGACTGCGTTTCAATGATGTCGATAGTGCCCTTCGTGTCCTGATCGTCGTCGATGTCAAACAGATGGTATATTAGCGTGTACTTCGCTTCAGGGAAGGCTCCGAACTTGCAGTAATCCTTCGACTTATCATTGTACCCTACAGAGAAGCGTTTGGTAATCTCCACGACTCCCAAATCCCAGTTGTCGTATTTGTCCTTTGCATATTCGATGCTGTGCTTGTCGACAGTACAGTTCTCGAAATCGCAAATCATGTTGACATTCTTCTGGTCAGCAAAGACCGACAAAGAGCCCTTCGTAATCTCTTGGGCACTCGAAGCAGAACTCCAAGCAAACGCTAATAGCAGAAACAGAAAAGAAAAATGTAAGTTTCTCATTTTTTTGTGTATTATCTTCTTCCGAAAGTGGTGGTTTCGTCGTCATCTGGGAAGTACTTCAGCTTGAGCTTTGTGGCAGTCAAGGTTTTCACTATGACATCGCGATAAGTGAAGCCAGGCACCTTCAAGACTCCTGTCTTAGGATTGAAAGTGAAGGTTGAAACCAATGTTTCTGGTGCATCATCATCGTCAAACTCTGTGTAAGTAACGTTACCTTGAGTCAGAGCTCCAGTGAAGATCAGGACATCAGCTTCGCCCACTCCATCGTGATGAACCCATTCACCCAGGATGGTTGCATCATCCTCGATTCCATCGTCGTCTTTGCAAGAAGACAGACTGACACTCAGCATTGCGACCATAGCAAAGGCCAACAAACTCCAAAAATACCTTTTCATCTTTTTTCCTTAAATTAAAACTACATGATGTTTATTACAAGAAATACTCCACCTTGCCAAGGACGAACTCCCTGACAAAGTGGAGTATTCTTGGAAGATTAATCTGCAAGCTTAGCGCAGATGAACTCGCGATTCAGGCGGGCAATGTTCGAGATGGTCTCGCACTTGGGGCAGACAGCCTCGCAGGCACGAGTGTTCGTGCAGTTGCCGAAGCCCAGTTCGTCCATCTTCGCTACCATTGCTTTCGCACGCTTTGCAGCCTCCACCTTACCCTGAGGAAGCAGAGCAAGCTGGCTCACCTTCGAGCTGACGAAGAGCATTGCAGAGCCGTTCTTGCAGGCTGCCACGCAAGCACCACAACCGATGCAGCTAGCACAATCCATTGCCTCGTCGGCATCTTCCTTCGGAATTAGAATGGCGTTGGCATCCTGAGCCTGACCTGTGCGAACCGTCGTATAGCCGCCTGCCTGCATTATCTTGTCGAAGGCATTGCGATCGACCATGCAGTCTTTGATGACGGGGAAACCTGCTGAACGCCAAGGCTCTACGGTGATGGTCTCGCCATCCTTGAACTTGCGCATGTAGAGCTGACAGGTTGTGGCACCACGCTCAGTCTTGCCATGAGGTGTGCCGTTGATGTAGAGCGAGCACATGCCGCAAATGCCTTCGCGGCAGTCGTGGTCGAACACAAAAGGCTCCTTGCCTTCGTTGATGAGCTCCTCGTTCATGATGTCGAGCGCCTCGAGGAAGGAGGTGTCGTCGGGAATGTTCTTCAACTCGTGCGTGTCGAAGTGACCCTTGTCCTTAGGACCGTTCTGTTTCCAGAACTTAATTGTAACACTTATATTCTTCATAATTGTTGGTCGTTTAGTGGGTTGGTCGTTTGGTCGTTTGGGAAAATTAGAAAGGCAACTGTTCCTGTGGTGTCAGTCTTTTCTTTATTGAACTTATCAATGAATTCAACTGCTTCCACACAGATGTCACGATTTCTGAAAGTTCATTGTACTTCTTTTGGTCTATATATCCTAAGTTCAGACTCAACAGCAATTGAGTTTCTACTTCCGACATTGAACCAGAAGATATACGCAGAAAATGGAGTTTCTCTTTGTCTGTGCCTCTTGCATAGCCTTCAGCGATATTAGACGGAACAGAAACCGAAGCACGGCGCAACTGCGAAACCAATCCAAACGTTTCTTCCTTTGGAAAGGATTGTGTCATCAGATATATTAATGTAACCATCTCTATGCTCTGCTGCCATACTCGCAGGTCTTTGTGAGTCTCCATCGCTAATATCCCTAAACGACTAAACGACTAATTTACCAATCTCCTAAATTAATTCTTATAGTTACGCTGTTGTACCTTAATGATCTCATAGTTGAGGGGCTCTTTGATGAGTTCGGGTGCCTTGTCGTCGCTGCCTTGGTAGTCCCAGCAGCCTACGTAGAAGAAGTTCTCATCGTCGCGCTTTGCCTCGCCTTCCTCTGTCTGATGCTCTTCGCGGAAGTGGCCGCCGCAGCTCTCTTCGCGATGCAGGGCATCATAAGCCACGAGTTCGCCCATCAGGATGAAATCGCGCAGATGGATGGCCTTGTCGAGCTCAACGTTCAGGCCTTCTTTGCTTCCAGGAATGAAGAGGTTGGTGTCGAACTCCTTGCGCAAAGCCTTGAGCAGCTTGAGGCCTTCCTCCAGGCCTTCCTTCGTGCGACCCATGCCAACATGCTCCCACATGATGTGGCCGAGCTCCTTGTGGATGGAGTCGACAGAGCGCTTGCCCTTGATGTTCATCAAACGATCAATCTCTGCCTCGACAGCCTTCTCTGTTGCCTCGAACTCAGGCATATCGGTAGAAAGACGCGGCCAGATGGCTTGGTCGGCAAGATAGTTCTGGATGGTGTAAGGCAGAACGAAATAACCGTCAGCCAGTCCCTGCATGAGAGCAGAAGCACCAAGTCGGTTTGCTCCATGATCGGAGAAGTTGCACTCGCCAATAGCGAAGAGGCCGGGAATCGTGGTCTGCAGCTCGTAGTCAACCCAAACACCACCCATCGTATAATGGATTGCGGGGAAGATCATCATGGGATAGTAGTAGTCGACGCCGTCTCTTGAACAAGCTTTCTCACCTGGATTGACGTCAGTAATCTCCTCGTACATGTCGAAGAGGTTGCCATAACGCTGACGAATCTCGTCGATGCCGAGGCGCTGGATGCTCTCAGAGAAGTCGAGGAACACAGCCAGACCTGTATTGTTCACGCCGAAGCCTTTGTCGCAACGCTCTTTAGCTGCACGACTTGCCACGTCGCGAGGAACGAGGTTACCAAATGCAGGATAACGACGTTCGAGATAGTAGTCGCGGTCTTCCTCAGGAATCTCATAACCCTGCTTGGTTCCTGCCTGCAGAGCCTTTGCGTCTTCGAGTTTCTTTGGAACCCAGATACGACCATCATTACGCAGAGACTCTGACATCAAGGTCAGCTTGGACTGCTTGTCACCATGAACAGGAATACAAGTCGGGTGTATCTGAACGTAAGAAGGATTAGCCATCATTGCACCCTTACGGAAGCACTGAACAGCAGCCGTGCAGTTACATCCCATCGCATTTGTCGAGAGGAAATAAGTGTTGCCGTAGCCGCCAGTAGCGATGACGACAGCATTTGCGCTGAAACGCTCCAGCTTGCCAGTCACGAGATTCTTGGCGATGATGCCACGAGCTCTGCCGTCAACAATAACGACATCTTCCATCTCATAACGCGTGAAAAGCTTCACTTTGCCACGCTGAACTTCCTTCGAGAGAGAAGAATAAGCGCCGAGAAGGAGCTGCTGGCCTGTCTGACCTTTCGCATAGAATGTACGACTTACCTGAGCGCCACCAAAAGAACGGTTTGCTAACATGCCACCATACTCGCGAGCAAAGGGAACACCTTGAGCCACGCACTGGTCGATGATGTTGTTCGACACTTCTGCCAAGCGGTAAACGTTTGCTTCGCGAGCACGATAGTCACCACCTTTCACCGTATCATAGAAGAGACGATAGACTGAGTCGCCGTCGTTCTGATAGTTCTTGGCTGCATTGATACCACCCTGAGCTGCAATAGAGTGAGCGCGACGAGGGCTGTCCTGAATGCAGAAGTTATATACGTTGAAGCCCATCTCTGCGAGAGAAGCGGCAGCACTTGCACCAGCAAGACCTGTGCCTACCACGATGACGTCGAGCTTCAGCTTGTTCTTCGGGTTCACCAAACGCTGGTGAGCTTTATATTCTTTCCACTTTTCAGGCACTGGTCCTGCGGGAATCTTAGAATCTAATACTTTTGCCATAACTTATGTCAATTATTAATTCTTTATTCAAAATACATAATCAGATGCCACAGCTACTGCCGCAAGAACCGCAGCCCTGTATGGCAAAATAAATAACAACGGCAGCAAACATCAGGATAACGATGGTTGCATAGATATTGCCGATGCAACGCCAACGATTGAACCACACTTTGCCGCTCACACCAAGCGTCTGCATGGCACTCCAGATGCCGTGTGTCAGGTGGAACCACAATGCTGCAAGCCATACGAGATAGAGGCAGGAGTAAACGGGACAAGAGAAGGTCCGCTTGATCCAATACACACCATTTGCAGCATTCTCAGCAGCTTCGCCATCGATGAGCTCGGCAGCCATCATGTGCCACCAGAAGTTGTAGAGGTGCAGACACAGTCCCAAGCAAATGATAATGCCGAGAGCAAGCATGTTTTGGCTCGCCCACTCTACCTTCTCTGGCTTGTCTGTCACGGCATACTTGTTGTTGCCGCGAGCCTTCCAATTCTGGAAAGTCAGCCAGAAAGCATAGATGAAATGAATGAGCACAAGGCCTGCCAAAGCCACAGTCGCCGCTACAGCATACCAGTTGGCGCCCAGCATCTCGCAAATCCAGTTGTAGCCTTCCTCACTGAAGATTGCTACGACGTTCATGCAGGCATGGAACGTCAGGAACAGGACAAGTGCAACGCCAGTCACAGACATCACTACTTTCCTGCCGATTGATGAATTAATTAACCACATAGAAAATAAAATTAAGTTTTGTTTAAGATTGTCTTAATTCTTCGTGCGTGTACCTTATTTTAAGCACAATACGGAGACAAAAGTACACATATTTGGTGATTTATGCAACTTTTTCGAGGAAATGTTGCAGGAATTGCCTACTTTTGTACCTAATTAAACGAAGGAAAGGACAGATGGAGTTCAATTACGATGTCATAGTAGTCGGAGCTGGGCATGCTGGATGCGAGGCTGCAACAGCCGCAGCAAAACTTGGAGCAAAGACTTGTCTCATCACGATGGACATGAATAAGATTGCGCAAATGTCGTGTAATCCTGCCATCGGCGGCATCGCTAAAGGACAGATTGTCAGGGAGATAGATGCTCTGGGAGGTCACACAGGCGAGGTGACAGACGCAACAGCCATTCAATTCCGCATGCTGAACCGTTCGAAAGGACCTGCCATGTGGAGCCCTCGAGCACAATGTGACAGGGCAAAATTCATCTGGACCTGGCGTGAGATTCTCGAGAACACAGAGAACCTATCCATCTGGCAAGACCAAGTCGTGGAACTTCTCACAGAGAAAAGCCAAACGTCACACGTGAAAATGCCAAACGTCACACGTGAAAATGCCAAACGTCACGTGTGTGGTTTGCGAACTATGCAGGGAGTAATTTTCAAGGCTCCTTGCGTCATCATCACGGCTGGCACTTTCCTGAACGGATTGATGCACATCGGACGGACCAAGATTCCAGGTGGACGTTGTGCCGAACTGCCAAGTCTCCACCTCTCGGAAAGCATTGCAGCTCAAGGCATTACGGTCGGAAGAATGAAGACTGGCACACCTGTTCGAATAGATGGACGCTCTGTGGATTTCTCCTTGATGCAGCGTCAGGATGGAGAAGCAAACTTCCACAAGTTCTCGTATATGGGCGAGCCTCGACAGTTGCCACAACTGCCTTGCTGGATTACCTATACAAACGAGGCTGTGCACGAGCGTCTTCGTGCTGCCCTACCCGACTCTCCGCTCTATAACGGGCAGATTCAAAGCATCGGACCACGCTACTGTCCAAGCATCGAAACTAAGCTCGTCACCTTCTCGGAACGCTCTGAGCATCAACTGTTTCTGGAGCCAGAAGGCAGTTCGACAAGGGAACTCTACCTGAACGGCTTCTCAAGTTCGCTCCCCATCGACGCTCAGATTGAAGCCCTGAAACTGATTCCTGCATTCCGCAACCTGCAAATTTATCGTCCAGGTTATGCCATAGAATACGATTACTTCGACCCAACTCAGCTTCGTCACTCTCTAGAATCGAAAATTGTAGATGGTCTTTTCATGGCTGGACAAGTGAATGGAACGACTGGATACGAGGAAGCTGCAGGACAGGGACTTGTGGCTGGCGTTAATGCGGCTCGCAAGATTGCAGGACAAGAGCCGTTTGTGATGCGAAGGGACGAATCCTACATTGGCGTTTTGATTGATGATCTGGTCACGAAAGGTGTAGATGAACCCTACAGAATGTTCACTTCTCGAGCAGAATATCGCATCCTACTTCGTCAGGATGATGCGGATGCAAGACTCACGGAACGCAGCTATGAAATGGGATTAGCCAGTCGTGAACGCTATGAACATTGGTTACGTAAAAAGCAGACAATCAGCGAGATAGAAAACTTCTGCAGCACCTTCAGCGTGAAAGCTGCGCTTATCAATCCAGGACTGAAAGCTCTGGGAAGCGAAGAACTACAGCGAGGTTGCAAACTCATCGACCTTGTGATGCGACCACAACTGACTTTATCGAACCTCGCAACTCTCATCCCTACCCTATCAGACAAGTTGAACAGCATCAAGGATCGTCGTGATGAAATCATCGAGGCTGCCGAAGTTCGCATGAAATATAGCGGTTACATCCGCAGAGAAAAAGAGATAGCTGAAAAGATTCAACGCCTCGAAAACATTCGAATCAAGGGTCATTTCAACTATGAAGACATAAAGTCGCTTAGCACGGAAGCCCGTCAGAAGCTCGCAAAAATAGATCCTGAAACGATGGCACAAGCCAGCCGAATCCCTGGAGTAAGCCCTAGCGACATCAACGTCTTGCTTGTCATGATGAATAGATAAGTTTCACGTGAAACAATTGCACAAAACAACGCATAACATATTGAATATGAACAACGAAATACTACTGAAAAACCTGCGAAATGTGCCTGATTTTCCTGTTCCTGGAATACAGTTTAAAGACGTCAGCACACTATATAAAAATGCCAAATGCTTGAAGATAATGGTCAACGAACTGTATGAACTCTACAAGGACAAAGGCATAACAAAAGTGGTAGGCATCGAGAGTCGAGGCTTCGTAGTTGGAGCCGCTTTAGCAGTAAAACTGGGAGCAGGATTCGTGATGTGTCGAAAACCTGGAAAACTACCTGCCGAAACACGTCAGGAAACTTACATGAAGGAGTACGGCAAGGACACCATTGAGATTCACACGGATGCAATCGATGAGAAAGATGTTGTTCTTCTGCATGATGATCTTCTCGCTACTGGAGGTAGCATGAAAGCTGCCTACAATCTAGTTAAGCAGTTCAATCCCAAGAAGATATACATCAACTTCATCATCGAACTTACCATTGAAGGACTGAATGGAAGGGCTGTATTTGACAAGGACGTAGAAATGACAACGCTCTTAAAGATATAAGATGAAAAGCATACAACGTTACGATAGCTATCATAACACTTTATGTTGGTCATCGTAATACGTTATGATTGCAAACGTAACACTATACGTTTAGTATTGTAACTGTAGACAACGGATGGGAAAGGAAGAAAAAGACAGACGCAGAGCCTATTTGATGGGCATTGTAAGCAATCTACCCGAATGCCCAGGCTGTTACCAGTATCTCGACGAAACTGGCACTATCATCTATGTTGGCAAAGCAAAAAACCTGAAGCGACGTGTTTACTCATATTTTTCGAAAGAACACGACAGTCGAAAGACTGCTATTCTCGTATCTAAGATACACGATATCAAGTACATAGTTGTTAAGACAGAAGAAGATGCACTACTGCTTGAGAACAACCTAATCAAGCAATGGTCACCCCGCTATAACATCCTTCTCAAGGATGGTAAAACGTATCCAAGTATCGTTGTTACGAATGAATATTTGCCTCGCATCTTCCAAACTCGCAAGATAAACAAGCGTTTGGGAACATATTTCGGACCTTACAGTCACGTTCCTACCATGTACCTTCTGCTTGAACTTATCGGCAAATTATATCCCTTAAGACGTTGTAGGGAGAATATAACTGCGGAATCCATTGAAAAACACAAGCATAAAGAGTGTCTCGAATACCACATAAAGAACTGCAAAGCCCCATGTACATTGCGACAGAGCCACGATGAATACATGGAATATATTGCCGAAGCGAAGGAAATACTCAAGGGAAACACAGCTCAATTGGAACGACAAATGCTCCAACGAATGCAGGAACATGCGGAAAAGCTTGAGTTCGAAGAAGCTGAAGCAATAAAGCGCAAATACCTTCTTCTCGAGAATTATCGCAGTAAAAGCGAGGTCGTAAGCAACACTCTTCACAACATAGACGTCTTCAACATAGAGAATAGTGAAAAGGTTGCATACATTAACTATTTGCACGTAACAAATGGTTGCATCACACAAGCCTTTACATTCGAATACGCAAAGCGTTTGGACGAAACAGACGAGGAACTTCTAGCTGCAGGAATCGTTGAAATGCGCCAACGCTATAATAGTGAAAGTAAAGAAGTTATATTACCGTTCCTCGTGGAACATCTAGGGCAAGATGTTACAATTACAGTGCCTCAAAAGGGCGACAAAAAGAAGCTCCTGGAACTTTCGAAGCTGAATGTCCTACAATATAAAAAGGATAGAATAAGCCAAAACGACAAGCTAAATCCAGAGCAAAAGCAGGTACGATTGATGAAGGAACTGCAAGAAGCACTAAAGCTCCCTACCCTACCGATGCAAATCGAATGCTTTGACAACTCAAACATAAGTGGTACGGATGCCGTTGCAGGCTGTGTCGTTTTCAAGAAATGCAAGCCAAGTAAACAAGATTACCGCAAGTATAATATAAAAACGGTTGTTGGACCTGACGATTATGCAAGCATGCAAGAGGTTGTAAGACGTCGTTACAGTCGCATGATAGAAGAAGGAAAAAA
>JAGCXU010000126.1 GCA_017961145.1 Bacteroidaceae bacterium
ATGATCGACCCCAAGAAGGTCGAGTTCAACCTTTATGCTCCCATTGTTAACCACTTCCTCGCTCAGGTTGAAGGTAATGAAGACACAGAAGAGCCCATCATAACTGATGTCAACAAAGTGATTCAGACGCTCAAGAGCCTTTGTCTCGAGATGGATCAACGCTATGATCTCCTCAAGAAAGCCCATGCAAGAAACGTCAAAGAATACAATGAAAAGTTCCGCGAACGACAGCTAAATCCTCAGAATGGCCATCGTTTCATGCCCTATATCGTGGTTGTAATCGACGAGTATGGCGACCTCATCATGACTGCTGGCAAGGAAATAGAGCTCCCAATTGCTCGAATAGCTCAACTTGCTCGAGCCGTCGGAATCCATATGATTATCGCGACTCAGCGCCCAACTGCTAATATCATTACTGGTACAATCAAGGCAAACTTCCCAGCAAGAATGGCCTTCAAGGTGACGACGGGAGTTGACAGTAAGACTATCCTTGACCGAACTGGAGCAAACCAGCTTGTAGGAAAGGGCGATATGCTCTTGATGACTGGCTCTGAACCTGTCCGCATTCAATGTGCTTTCATTGACACTAACGAATTGGAGGACATCGTTCACTATATTGCAAAGCAGCAAAGTTACACCTCTCCCTACCTCTTGCCGGAAGTTCCTCTTGAAGGAGATGACGAAAGCGGCTTGGGTGATGTCGATATGGCGCATCTTGATCCGATGTTCGAGGATGCCGCTCGAATGATTGTAAGCGAGCAAAACGGCAGCACAAGCATGATTCAACGCAAGTTCGCGATTGGTTACAATCGTGCAGGACGCCTGATGGACCAGCTTGAAAAGGCTGGCATAGTAGGCCCCGCAAAAGGCAGCAAACCCAGAGAAGTGCTTTGTGTCAGCGAAGAACAGTTAATGATGATAATGGATAACCTTAGATAAAATGAGAAAGATTCTTACTTTGCTGGCATTGTTAGTCAGCATTTGCATACAGGCTCAGGATGCCATGAAGGTGCTCGACATTGCTGCTGACCGCATCCGTAAAGCAGGAAATGTCAAGATAGAATACAAGGCTGGCATCTTTACAAACGGAACTGAAACGGCATCATCTGCAGGAACTATGTGGTTGCAGGAAAGCAAAATGAGGCTCGAAGCAGATGGCGTGAAGACTTGGTACAACGGAAAAACACGATGGTGCTATGTTCCAGAAGCAAACGAGGTGAACATCGACGAGCCCAACAAAAAGGAAATGGCTGCGATGAACCCTTACACGTTTATGAACATCTACAAGAAAGGCTTCAAGATGACCGTGAAAGAAACCGTCCTTCGAGGTGAAGCGGTTTACGAAGTCTATCTTAAAGCGCGCTATGCAAAGATGGAGGTAAAGGAAATATATGTTGATGTCCGAAAGAGTGACTATCAGCTCCTTTGCATTCGTCTCCGCGAAAACAAGGACTGGCAACGTGTCAGCGTTCTCAGTTTCAAAGGCAATCTTAATCTGAACGACGACTTCTTTACGTTCAAAGAAAGTGAGTATCCCAACGTTTTAATTAATGACATGAGATGAACACACACACAAGACTTCTTATCATAGGTAGCGGTCCTGCAGGTTATACAGCAGGTATTTATGCAGGTCGCGCTAATCTCTCTCCTGTTTTGCTTGAAGGACTTCAACCAGGAGGACAGCTTACTATCACGACAGATGTAGAGAACTATCCAGGTTTCCCTGATGGTGTTGATGCAAACGAACTGATGGAAAACATGCGTCGACAGGCAGAACGCTTTGGCACACAAATACTCTCCAACGTCGCAACAAAGGTTGATTTGGGCATTCGTCCTTTCCATATCACTCTCGACGATGGCAATGAATGGACAGCAGACAGCCTGATTATTGCAACTGGAGCAAGTGCGAAGTACCTTGGACTTAGCGACGAGCAGAAGTATATGGGCAGAGGAGTGAGCGCTTGTGCAACCTGCGACGGCTTCTTCTACCGCAAGAAAGTTGTGGCTGTCGTTGGTGGAGGCGACACAGCTTGCGAAGAAGCATCCTATCTGGCAGGTCTCGCTTCGAAAGTTTATCTTATTGTTCGCAAACCTTACCTTCGTGCCAGCAAGATCATGCAAGAGCGTGTCTTCAGTAACGACAAGATTGAAGTGCTCTTCGAAACAAACACGCTTGGTCTCTTTGGCGAGAATGGTGTCGAAGGAGCGCATCTCATATATAGGAAAGGAGAAAGCGACGAGAGAGAGTATGACTTACCTATCGACGGTTTCTTCCTCGCAATAGGTCATCACCCCAACAGCGAACTCTTCACGCCTTGGCTCAAGACAGATGAGAATGGATTTATCATGACGGAACAAGATACTCCTTGCACTAATGTTCCTGGCGTGTTTGTAGCTGGCGATGTGGCTGACTCGAAATACAGACAGGCAGTTATTGCAGCTGGCAGTGGAGCGAAAGCAGCAATGGAAGCAGAAAAGTATCTTGCACAATGAACAAGTACCAACTCTACAGATTGATTTGTAAGAATGCCGACCTGAAGACGGAAAGGCATCCTATGCTCGAGAAGAATCGCTTCATGAAGTTCCTGATGATTTTCATGTGGCTATATTATGCAGCTATCCTTATCTTTATGGGAGTTGTGATGGCTGTTGGAATGAAAGGCAGTTACAATGGAGTCGCAGCCTTCCACGTCTTCGATGGCGGTTTGCTCTATCTGCTGATCTGCGACTTCTGGTTTCGCTTCGGACTTCAAGAAACTCCTGCACATAATATCCAACCTTATGCTTTACTGCCCGTTCGCAGAAGCTTCCTGATGAACATTTACCTCACGAGATCTGGTCTTACATTAGGCAATCTCTACTGGGGATTCTTGCTTGTTCCTTTCGGACTTATCGCCATTGCCGTTCCTCTTGGCTGGGGCGCTTTCATTGGATGGCTGCTTGGATGGTGGTTACTTATTGTTGCGAATGGTTATGCCTATCTTTTTTGCAGGGCTTTGATTATGAAACATATGGCATGGCTCCTACTCCCAATTGCCATCCACGGAGCTTTGCTTGCCATCATGCTTGTTCCCGACAAGAATCCGCTCGATATGCCCTGTACTATTCTGATGCATGACTTCCTGCTTTGGAAACTTTTACCTTTCATAGGTGTAGGTGCCGTCATAGCATTTCTGTATTGGGCGAACTACAAGCTGCAGATGGGCATGGTGTACGACGAAGTGGGCAAGAAGGAGGAAAAGGAAATCAAGCATGCCACGCAGCTCAACTTCCTGAACCGCTTTGGACGTCTTGGTGAGTACTTCAAGCTCGAGGTCAAACAACGTCTTCGCAATAAGACGGTAAGGATGAGTTTCCTTGTCGGCTTGGGCATGATGGTGATGTTCAGCGTCATTATGTACTTCAGCGATGTCTACGACAACAGTTTCATGCGTTCCTTCATCTGCCTGTACAACTACATTATCTTGGGCATGATGACGCTCATCACGATTATGTGCTACGAAGGCAACTACATTGATGGCTTGATGAGCCGTCGTGAAAGCATCCTACAACTGCTTACTGCCAAGTATTACTTCAATGTCCTGCTACTCTTCATTCCGCCCATCATTCTGTTGCCTTTGATGATTATCGGCAAGATGTCTGTATGGATGAATATAGGTTATTTCTTATTTACGGCAGGTGCGCTCTATCCGCTCTTCTTCCAAATGGCTGTGTACAATGATAATACCCTACCCATGAATACGAAGATGACAAGCAAGCAAGGCAATACGGCACAACAAATACTCAGTGTCGTCATTCTCTTTCTGCCAATTGGTTTGGAGAAAGCTGCAACGGCTTTGCTTGGCGAGCCATGGGGATATATATTCCTCGCAATCCTAGGTTTGATTGGCGTCGCAACTCATCAATATTGGCTTCGAAATGTATATACACGCTTTATGGCAAGAAGATATAAAAACATGGAAGGCTTCCGTGCCTCACGAAACTCGTAAAACAAACAGATTATGGATATCATTATAAAAGACCTCAAAAAGACATTTGGCGAAAAGGTAGCCGTCGATATACCGGAACTCACTATTCACAGTGGCGAACTGCTTGGACTGGTAGGCAATAATGGCGCAGGAAAAAGTACACTTTTCCGACTTATCCTTGACCTCATCAAAGCAGATACAGGAATCGTTCGAATGAAAGGTGCAGAAGTTGATGTCAATGTGGCAGAAACGGAAGTTTGGAAAGACTGGACAGGAGCTTTTGTTGATGAAGGTTTTCTCATCGACTACCTGACTCCTGACGAGTACTTCCAATTCATTGCCCGTCTCACAGACACTTCCGACGAGCAGTTGCAAGAATTCCTTGCTCAATACCAACACTTTATGGCAGACGAGTTGGCCGGTCAAAAGAAGCTTATCCGAACCCTTAGTGCAGGAAACAAACAAAAGGTGGGCATTTTGGCGGCCATGTTGCTTCGTCCACAAGTGCTTATCCTCGACGAGCCATTTAACTTCCTTGACCCAAGCAGTCAGAATGCCATCAAGCACCTTCTGAAGAAATACAACGAAGAGACTGGAGCCACGATTCTTGTCAGCAGTCACAACCTTCAGCATACCGTCGACATTAGTGAGCGTATCGTGCTTCTTGAGTATGGCAAAGTCATTCACGACATCGACAACAAGGAGAAGCAGGCACAAGACATTCTTGAAGACTACTTCGAGATTAACGACTAAAAGTATCTCCGTCATGAAGAAGGCTCTCCTATCCCTTATCGCGGCATTTATGATGTTCTCCAACGCATCTGCCCAAAAGGATTTTCGCATTCTCAACCACCTTGCTATCGGTGTAGATGCGGGCACGTTTGGGGTGGGTGTCGATGCAAGTGTGCCATTCACGCCTTTTATCGACATACAAGCCGGCTACACGATGTTTCCCGGATTCAAGTTCAACACTTCACTAGGCATGAATCAACCTTTGGGAGACATCAAGAAGGTTCCCTTCAAAGCTAAGCCCTTGATGAAAGGCGGCAAAGTGCTGGTCAATGTGATCCCCCTTCCAATGATTACGAGTTTTCACGTAACGGCTGGGGTTTATTTCGGTTCCGACGAGATGATGGACATTTACAATGTCGAGCCAATACCAGAAGTGACAAAAGCCAACCAGGCCATAAACGAATATAACGCCTCGAATCCCAACTACAAGATGCAGAACTACGGGCCAGCTTTGGGAGATTATCTGCTCCAACCCGACGAGGAGGGCAACATAAATGCCAAGCTGAAAGTCAAGCCCGTAAAGACTTATTTGGGCATTGGTTTGGGCCGTGCAGTTCCGAAGGGCAGGATTGGTCTGAAGATGGATCTTGGCTGCATTCTGTGGGGAAAGCCCTCCGTTTATTGCAACGGCTTGAAAGTTGAGGACACCAATGCCGGAGGCGATAATGCCAAGCTGCTGAAGGTCGTAACAAAAATAAAAGCTTATCCTGTACTGAACTTCCGTCTTTGCGGTAAGATATTCTAACGAAAATGAAACGTATTCCTCGCGGCATACCTTGCCTGATAGTAATTATAGCGCTTTTCGGCTATCTGTCCTCTGTGATGGGCTTTACAAATATGCTCAACACGATTATGAGGACTGCACACGATTTGTTGCTTAATACTGTCTTCTATTTGATGGCGATGTGTGTGCTGACAGGAGCTTTGAGTCGCATCTTCAGCGTCTTTGGTGTGGTTGATTTATTGCAAAAGATGCTCAAGCCTGTTTTGCGACCAATGTTCAATCTTCCAGGCGTTTCTTCCGCCGGAGCTTTAATGACGTTTCTAAGCGACAAACCTGCCATCATATCTGTGGCGAAGAATCCTAAGTTTGCACGATACTTCAAACGCTATCAGCACATCAGCCTCGTGAACTTTGCAGGCAGTTATGCTATGGGCTTGCTCGTCATCATCTTCATGATGGGACACGGTTTCTACACAGAACCGCTTTATGGACTTGTTGGAGCCATTATCGGCAGTATTATTGCAACAAGATTGATGCAAAGGCTTATTCTGAAAGAATGTCCGCAGTACAAGGACGAAGATGTGGTAGAAAAGGATGGTTCAGAGAAGAAGACACCTTATGAGACACATCCCGACGACCCTCGCCAGACGCTCTTTGTTCGCGTGCTCGATGCTTTGCTCGATGGCGGAAAGAGTGGCGTGGAGGTTGGTCTTGCCATTATTCCTGGCGTGCTAATCATCTCGACTCTCGTCATGACTTTGACCTTTGGCCCAGACACAGAAACAGGAACCTATACTGGAGAGGCATACCAGGGAACAGAACTTCTGACGTTCTTGGCGAGCAAGGCGGGATTCGTCTTCCAATGGCTCTTTGGCTTCAACGCGAGCGAACTTGTCGCCTTCCCCATCACGGCACTTGGAACGGTTGGTGCTGCACTTGGTCTTATTCCTGAAATGATGAGCAAAGGCATTATTGACAGTAATGCGATTGCAGTCTTCACGGCGATGGGAATGTGCTGGAGTGGGTTCCTTAGCGCAGATGCAGCCACTCTCGACTCTTTGGGCTACCGTCACTTTATTTCCCGCAGCTTTACATGCACCTTCATTGGAGGCATAGCTGCAGGCATCTTCACACATTGGCTATACGTACTGATAACATATCTGATAGAACTCATAAACTAATATATATAACATGGAATTAGCAACAAAATACAGCCCCGCTGAGGTCGAGGCGAAATGGTACGAGTACTGGACTAAGCACAAGCTCTTTGCGAGCAAGCCTGACAGTCGTGAGCCTTATACGATTGTCATCCCGCCACCAAACGTGACGGGTGTGCTCCACATGGGACACATGCTCAACAACACGATTCAGGACATCCTGATTCGCAAGGCTCGACTCGATGGGAAGAACGCTTGTTGGGTGCCCGGAACGGACCACGCCTCTATTGCTACTGAGGCGAAGGTCGTGAATCGACTGGCCGAGCAAGGCATCAAGAAGCGCGACCTCACGCGTGAAGAGTTCCTCAAGCACGCTTGGGCTTGGACTGAGGAGCATGGAGGCATCATCCTGAAGCAGCTTCGCAAGCTTGGAGCCAGTTGCGACTGGGACCGCACGGCTTTCACGATGGACGAGAAGCGCAGCGAAAGCGTCATGAAGGTCTTCTGCGACCTCTACGACAAAGGCCTCATTTATCGTGGACTTCGTATGGTCAACTGGGACCCTAAGGCACAGACCGTACTTTCGACCGAAGAGGTTATCTATCGGGATGAAAAGTCGAAGCTGTATTATCTGAAGTATTATGTTGCAGATGCCGACGTGAACCCTGTTGTACCGACAAATGAAGAAGGCGAGGTTTTGCACAAGGACTCCAAAGGCTACTATGCCGTTGTGGCTACCACACGTCCGGAAACCATCATGGGCGACACGGCGATGTGCATCAATCCCAAAGACCCGAAGAACCAATGGCTTCGCGGGCATAAGGTTGTTGTGCCTTTGGTGGGACGCGTCATTCCCGTCATCGAAGACCGCTATGTTGACATCGAGTTCGGTACAGGTTGCCTGAAGGTTACTCCCGCTCACGACGTAAACGACTACCAGCTGGGCAAGACGCACAATCTCGAGACGATAGACATCTTCAATCCCGACGGCACTATCTCCGACCAAAGCCCGCTTTATGTGGGACTGGACCGCATGGTTGTGCGTGGGCAAATCGTCAAGGACCTTGCTGAAGCCAGTCTTCTTGAAAAGGTTGAGGACTATGAGAACAAGGTGGGCTACTCTGAGCGCAATCAGGACACAGCCGTCGAGCCGCGCCTCTGCAAGCAGTGGTTCCTCTCGATGAAGCACATGGCCGATATCGCTCTGCCTCCCGTCTTGGAGGGCAAATTGAAGTTCCACCCGACGAAGTACGTGACGACCTACCGCAACTGGCTCGAGAACATTCAGGACTGGTGCATCAGTCGCCAGCTTTGGTGGGGACACAGGATTCCTGCTTACTTCATAGAGGGCGAGGATGAAGAGCGTTTCGTTGTTGCTCTCACGCCTGAGGAGGCTCTTGCAAAGGCTCAGGAGAAGTTCGGAAAAGAGATAACGATGGACATGCTCCATCGCGACGAGGACGCCCTCGACACTTGGTTCTCCTCTTGGCTCTGGCCTATCTCGCTCTTCGACGGCATCAACAACCCCGGCAACGAGGAAATCTGCTACTACTACCCCACCAGCGACCTCGTGACTGGCCCTGACATCATCTTCTTCTGGGTAGCCCGAATGATAATGGCTGGCGAGGAATACATGCACGACATACCTTTCAAGAACGTCTATTTCACGGGTATCGTGCGCGACAAATTGGGACGCAAGATGAGTAAGAGCCTTGGCAATTCGCCCGACCCGCTTGAGCTCATCGAGAGGTATGGTGCAGATGGTGTCCGCATGGGTATGATGCTTGCTGCTCCTGCAGGAAACGACATCCTCTACGACGACGCCCTTTGTGCGCAGGGCATGGCTTTCTGCAACAAGATGTGGAACGCTTTCCGACTCGTCAAGGGCTGGGAAGTTACAGACGATAACGCTGAAAATAACGCTAACGAACTGGCTATCAAGTGGATGCAGGCTAAGCTCAATGCCACTTACGCCGAGATAAACGACCTCTACAGCAAGTACCGCCTGAACGAAGCGCTGATGGCCGCCTTCAAGCTCTTCACGGACGAGTTCAGCGGCTGGTACCTCGAGATGATTAAGCCTGCCTATCAGACACCTATTGACGCCAAAACATTTGAGGCAACGCTCGACATCTTCGACCAGCTCCTGCACATCATACACCCCTTCATGCCGTTTATCACGGAGGAATTATGGCAACACATTGCCGACAGGAAAGATGGTGAATCGCTGATGGTTTCCGTCTTCAAGACCTCTGCTCCGACGAAGGAAGATGCTCAGCTCATCCAGAAAGTCGAGGAGATGAAGCAAATCGTGAGTGGCGTTCGTGCTGTTCGTCAAAGCAAGAACATCTCGCCTCGTGAACCCCTACCCTTGCAAGTTATCGGTAAGGCAAAAGAGGGGGTGACCAGCACTACTGCGCTTGCCGAAATCATCACGAAGTTGGCAGGACTCGACAAGATTGAGCAGATAAGCGAGAAGAGCGAAGGCACACAGGCATTCCTGGTGGGCACGGACGAATATGCTGTGCCTATTGGCAACCTGATTGATGCTGATGCCGAACGTGAGAAGGCCGAAACGGAAATCAAACGTCTGCAGGGCTTCATGGCAGGCATCGAGAAGAAACTCGGGAACGAGCGCTTCGTGCAGAACGCTCCTGCTCAGGTAGTGGAACTCGAACGCAAGAAACTCGCCGACGCCCAGAGTAAGATAGCAGCCCTCCAGGCCACCATCAAAGCCCTCGGCTAAACATCCGAAAGCGAACTCAAAGCCCTCGCCAAAAGCGGGGGCTTTATTAGTTGACCTTCGGTCGAGCTGCTTCCGATCGGCATAGCTCAAACTGGTTTGGCTCTGCTCTCGCTTAATCGCAGCCTTTAGAGTTTAGAGTTTAAAGAAATCCCCGCTGTAGAAGAACCTGTAATGGGGATTTGTTTGTTGGGGAGGGTTTATCCGCCTCCCCTTAGCCCTGTTGTGTGTGTCCTTAAGCATGTCTGTGCCTGATGGTTTATCTGTTTCGTTTGGGAAGAATCGTTCATATTGATAATTGTTAGTTTTTATGTGCTTCACAACACTCTTTTCATTCTATCTGGTCAGTTGTCGGTATAGGTTCTGGAGGAGTATCTGAGCTCGGCAAACTCCGCCGCAGCGAGGGCTATCTGTTTCTCGGTCTTCATACTGTGTTAGTGTTTTTCGGTTGTAAAGTTACGAAATATTTTTCTTATTACGAGCATCTTCCGCCGAGAAAGTAGGAAAGTAAGAAAGTAGGAAACACGACATTAATACATTTTAAACCAGCAAAAGTAGGTATAATGGGAGATAATATATATATAATATATATATCGTAATATAATATAATTATAATA
>JAGCXU010000127.1 GCA_017961145.1 Bacteroidaceae bacterium
CTATCTACAACATCGCAGGCCAACGCCTGAACAAGATGCAGAAGGGCATCAATATCGTTAACGGCAAGAAGGTTCTCTTCTAAAACGCTCTCATCTAACTCCTCTCCCCTTCGGGGGAGGGGAACTATACATTATAAATAATAACATATAATATATAAGATATGAAGAAGTATTTTGCACCTGCAATGCAGGTAGAAGAGGCTCAGGCAGCACAGATGCTTGCTGAGAGCTTGATCATCAACTCCGAAAAACCCGTTGACGGCGCTGATGCTCTTGTAAAAGGAAACGCAGCTTGGGATATCTGGGGCGACGAATAATATCCGAAACCTGGATAACATAAAATGAAAGAAGCCCTGGACATTGCCCAGGGCTTCTTCTTTATGTACTCTTCTACTTGGTTTCTATCTTGATGCCAACCTCAGTAATGCCTGTCAATGTTTCGTTTGCCATCAGGTGATGTATGCGGATTGTACCTTGTTCGCCTTTCTTCAGATAGAAGGGGAGTTGCTGTGTCTCGTATTGATGTGTATTGACACCTCTTGTCAGGGTATAACCTTCGGCATCAGTCAAAGGATAATGAACCGTGTCGCATAGGCAAATACCAGCTGTTTCGTCTGTAAGTTCCACAGCTAGTGCTACATTCTGTATGCCGATGTATGCTTTTGTGCGAAGTCCGATATAGAGTGTTGCGTCAATATCCTTTTGAACTTGTGGCAGGTCGAAACAAATGGTGTCACGCCTGTCCCATCCTTCTAAAGGCAGAGGCTTGTAGCTGTGCAGTAGTGTACTTTTGTTGCAAGCAGCAAGAAATAAGCCCATAGAAAACCAAAGAGCACGGCGCATCATTCTTGACGATTGTCGTTGTGATGTTGTCTGTTCTTGTGCTTCTTCTTGCGTTTCTTCTTGTCGAAGCGGTTGAGGTCTTCTTGTGTAGCGAGGTCTATTGGGCGTTCCGGCTCTTTATGTCCTCCTTCTTCGAGCGAGACAGGTTTTTCTCCGCGCTTGTTCATCTCGATGATGGCATGTGCCCGCTCGGCATTTATCGTGACGAGATTGGCAGGTGTGCGCTTGTCGGTAGAGTATGTGACGAGCCCTGCAAGGATGTCTGCCTTGAAGAAATAGTAGTCAGCATCTTGTGTGTAGAGCACCGTATCGCGTGTCGGCAGTTTATGGAAGGCTTCAACATACTGATCCACCTCATAGTTCATGCAACATTTCAGCTTTGCACATTGTCCTGCAAGCTTCTGCGGATTGAGGCTCAGGTCTTGAAAACGTGCAGCACTCGTGCCTACACTTTGGAAGTTCTTAAGCCATCCTGCACAACAAAGTTCACGTCCGCAAGGACCAAAGCCGCCAATGCGACCTGCTTCCTGGCGCGCTCCAATCTGCTTCATCTCGATGCGAACATGGAAGGTATCGGCAAGAACCTTAATAAGTTGACGGAAGTCCACACGCCCATCAGCGATATAATAGAAGATAGCCTTGTTGCCGTCGCCTTGATACTCTACGTCTCCAATCTTCATTTCAAGGCCAAGATCCTTCGCAATCTGTCGGCTTTGTATCATCGTGTCGTGCTCGCGAGCCTTTGCTTCTGCATAGCGTTCCATGTCATTAGGTCGAGCTAAGCGATATATCTTGCGTATTTCTTCGTTGGGCTTCAGGTTGGCGTGCTTCATTTGTAGTGGAACAAGCTTGCCTGTCAACGAGACAACTCCGATATCATGACCTGGGTTGGACTCCACAGCTACGATGTCTCCTTTCTTGAGAGGCAGGTTCTCGCAGTTGTGGAAGTAGGCTTTGCGAGTATTCTTGAACTGTACTTCGACCAAATCTGTGACTTCGCTATTGTTGGGGACGTCAGCCAGATAGTCGTAGGTATTGAGTTGGGCGTAGTGACCTGTATTGGCACTTTGAGCAGAAAAGCCGTGTCCTGTTTCGCCGCTGATGTATTGTTTATCCATTCTTTAGTAGTACTATCATCTTCAGAGCAAGGTCGAAGAACACCATTCGGGCGCTTACGTTTTGTGCGATATCACGTCCTGCATCGCTTAGCTCGTTCATGATGCCGACGACATTGCGTTCGTTGATGAATGGTGCGAAGCGTGTGCTGAAGTTCTCCTCCTCGCGTCCGAGGAAGTTTATCTGTGGTTGGTGGAAGTTATATATGTAGTTTTCGCGTAATTGTCCTTGGAAGTATTCGAGCATTCGCTTCTGGCGTTCGCGTCCGAGCTCAGCTACGGAGAGCGACCACGCTTGCAATTCCTTAACTCGACGGGCATAGCTGTGACGCATGAGCTGTATGAAGAGGTCGAAGAACTGCTGTTGCTCTGAGTCGCGTTGCATGCGTTTCAACGCTTCTGTGTAGCTGCCTTGAGCGATGTGAGCCAGCAGGTCTGCATCGTCTTGCTGCATGTCGTGACGCTCTTGCAAAGCCTTGCTGATAGTTTCTTCCGATAGAGCAGGGATGTTGATGCGTTGTACGCGACTCTGTATGGTGCCGAGCACGAGGTCTGGCTCTTGGCTAACAAGCAGGAAATGAGTGCCGACGGGAGGTTCCTCGATGAGTTTGAGGAGCTTGTTTCCCGTTTGTTCATTCATGCGTTCGGGCAGCCAGATGACGACGACTTTGCGGCCTCCCTGACTCGATTTGAGTGCCAACTTCCTCTGCAGATTGTCGCTTTCCTGCACATATATCGTGATTTGTTGGTTTTCGGCACCTATGTCTTCGAGCCAATCCTCGATGTCGAAGTACGGACTTTGGCTGATCCGTTCGCGCCATTCCTGCAGGAAGTCGTCCGAGACGGGCTTGTCGCTGCTCTTTCCTTTATAGATAGGGAAGGAGAAATGCAAGTCGGGATGAGTCCAGATGGAAGACATTTGGCAGTCGGAACAAGTGCCGCAAGCCCCATCTTTACTGGGTTGCTGACACAGGAGCATCTGCGAAAACGCCAAAGCTAACGGGAGTTTTCCTGCGCCTTGAGGTCCGCAAAACATGATTGCATGTGGCAGTTTGTTCTCGAAGAGAAGTTTTGCCAAGTGCTTTTTCACTTCCTCTTGCCCTATAATGTCGTCGAATGTCATTTGTTTCGATGCTATGCTCTTTTTGCTTTCGAATGCTTTGCCGGTAGGTACATTTTACCAAATTTTGTGTAAAGATACGTAATTCCTGGTGATTCTACAAATCTGTTTCGATAAAATGTCTTATCTTTGCACAGAAAAGGAAACAAGGAATGATATGAGAGACTTCGGTGAACTTAAAATCGCGGTAGCAGGTACGGGTTATGTTGGCTTGTCGATTGCTACGTTGCTCAGTCAGAACCATGAGGTTACGGCAGTAGATGTGGTCCCTGAAAAAGTGGAGAAGATAAACAGACACCTTTCTCCCATACAGGATGAATACATAGAAAAGTTCCTGAAAGAGAAGGATTTACGACTTACTGCCACTCTCGATGGCGCTTCTGCTTACAGGGATGCCGACTTCGTTGTTATTGCTGCGCCAACTAACTACGACCCCGTCAAGAACTTCTTCGACACGCATCATATCGAGGATGTCATCAATCTTGTCATTAGTGTCAACCCTGATGCCGTAATGGTTATCAAGAGTACCATTCCCGTAGGCTATTGCAGAAGCCTTTATGCAAAGTACGCCTTGAAGTTCCTCTACAAGCCTGAGTTGAAGGGAAAGAAGTTCAACCTTCTCTTTTCGCCTGAATTCTTGCGCGAGAGCAAAGCGTTGTACGACAATCTTTATCCTTCGAGAATTATCGTCGGCTATCCCAAAATAATAGAGATAAACGACAGTAATTTCACGGAAGAGAATGCCGCGATAACTGCTATTGGCAATCCTGATGCCAAAACTCATGCGGAAACTTTTGCAAAACTCTTGCAGGAAGGAGCCGAGAAGGAGAACATCGACACCCTCTTTATGGGCATGAAGGAGGCTGAGGCGGTCAAGTTGTTCGCTAACACATACTTAGCTCTTCGTGTGAGCTACTTTAATGAACTCGACACTTATGCAGAAGTGAAAGGTCTCGACCCAAAGGCAATCATTCGAGGTGTCGGCCTTGATCCGCGAATTGGGACGCATTACAACAATCCTTCGTTTGGTTACGGAGGTTATTGTCTGCCGAAGGATACGAAGCAGTTACTCGCTAATTATCAGGATGTTCCGCAACAAATGATGACGGCTATCGTGGAAAGCAATCGAACGAGGAAGGACTATATTGCGGATGCTGTGCTTCGGATGGCTGGTTATTACAGCGAGAATGCACAATGGAATAGCGAGAGCGAGCAACATTGCATTATTGGCGTTTACCGATTGACTATGAAGTCTGGCAGCGATAACTTCCGTCAGTCGGCCATTCAAGGCATCATGAAACGCATCAAAGCAAAGGGTGCCGAGGTCATTGTCTACGAGCCAACGCTTCAAGATGGCGAAAGTTTCTTCGGCTCTCGAGTGGTGAACGACCTCGAGACCTTCAAGAAACTGTCGCAAGCAATTGTGGCCAATCGCTATGAAAGTGTGCTTGATGACGTGAAAGAAAAGGTCTATACGCGCGACATCTTTGGTCGCGATTGAGAAGGTCCCACAGTCTTGTCAAAAACAACTAGTGTGACGTTGTCAAACGTCACACTAGTAAATTGCAAACGTCACGTTAGTAAATTGCAAACGTCACACTATATGTTTGCCAACGTCACTGCAGTCGTTTCCAGGTGTGGCGCTTCTTATTGGTAAACAATGTCTTGCGCTTCTGTCGTAGGACCTTCCACTGTGAGGATTCCATTCTCGTCGATATTGAGTTTGTCAATCAGGACGACGCGTTCGTTGGGATTGTCAATCATTCGACCATGATAGACACAGTAGCGATTTCCGTCAGGCATCGTGAGCACCATATTGTGCCCCGTTCCCATGACTTTGCCGCCTCGACTCACATTTTCCTGCAGGACAGGATTGTTCTCAGCCTTCGTGAAGGGGCCGAGAGGATTGTCGGCTGTGGCGTAACCTACTGCATAGTATTGTCCGCCATAGTGGTTTGCGCTATACATTATATAATATGTATCGCCTTCGCGGAACAGATAACTGCCTTCCGTCCAACGACGATTCACCTCTCCATGAGTGGCACTTCGGCTCTCCCATTCGCTTTGTTTGTCGGAAAGAGTTGTTGGCGGGCAAAGCAGCAACACAGGTTCTCCAATGACTCCACTGAAGTCGGGCTTCAACTCGACACCATAAACCCAACTTTCCTCTATCTCCTGGAAGTTGCCGGCATTGCGGAGACTGTCTGCTATCTCGCTTTCCACTGCATGCTTATAGCAGCAACGACTGAAATAGAGATAGTATTTGCCGCTCTTGTCATCGAAGAAAACGTTGGCATCAATAATGGGATAGGGGGGATTGAAGACAGGTCTGTCGTAGAGGTCGACGAACGGTCCTGCCGGAGAATCACTTACTGCCACGCCAATCTTGAAGTTCTCGCCCTCGTTTGTGGGGTTCTCTCTGAAATTGGAACTATAGAAAAGGTAGAACTTTCCATTGCGTTCGTAAACCTCCGGAGCCCAGAAACAATCGAGGTTCCACTGCTTTGGGTCGCCTCCTTTATACACCTGTCCGCACGAATCCCAATCGATGAGGTCGTCGCTCACAAAGGCTTCGAAGCCGTCGCCAAGTGATGTTCCGTACATATAGTAGCGTCCATCGCTGGCATGAAGCAGGAAGGGGTCGCCGAACTTGAGCGGAATGGGGTTCGTCACGGTGCTTGTCTTCATCTTGGCCTCCTTGCCTTGATTGCAAGCGAGGAAGCATAGGCACAAGAGTGCCATTAAGAGTTTTGCTTTCATAATTAGTGTTTATAGTCTTCGCTGGTTGTTACTGTTTGCGTGTTCTTCGGGTCGCTATCGGCTTCGCGGAACCAGTCGCTGTACTCGATATAGTGTCGCGCGTAGGTTTTATTCAAGGCTTGAGCCTGCTCAGGGTCAACCTTCTTGATGAACTTGGCAGGCACTCCGCCCCAAAGCTCGCCGTCACCAATCTGGGTGTTGCTCAATACAAGAGCTCCCGCAGCCACAATTGCGCCCTTTCCAACAACGGCGTGATCGAGCACAGTCGCACCCATTCCGACCAACGCTCCGTCCTTCACCTCGCAACCATGCAAGGTTACGCAATGTCCGATGGTAACGTCGTCGCCAAGGATGCAAGGCGCTTTTCCGTTGAGCGTATGGATGCAAGAGTTGTCTTGGACGTTTGTGCGGTTTCCTATCTTTACGTAATGAACGTCGCCACGCACTACTGCATTGAACCAGATGGTGCAGTCGTCGCCCATCTCGACGTCGCCCACTATCACTGCTCCCTCGCTAAAGTAGCAGTGTTTGCCAAATCGGGGAGCAGGCATCCCCTTGAGTGTCTTTATGATTGCCATTCTTTTGTGTTGGTTTTGAGCCACTCTCTTTCCTCTTCTGTCAAGTAAGGAGCGAGCTCGTCATACACTTTCTTGTGATATGTGTTGAGGTAAGTTATCTCTTCCTGCGTCATCATGTCCCAAATGACGGGGGTGAGGTCGATGGGGCAAAGCGTGAGTGGTTCGAGACGCAGGAAGCGGCCGAACTCCGTTTCGCCTGCTTCGACGATGAGCATCGTGTTCTCTATGCGGACTCCATGCTTGCCTTGACGGTAAATGCCGGGTTCGTTGGTGACCGTCATTCCTGCATGAAGTGGGGCAGGTTTCCATGTGTGCCGAATCTGATGAGGACCTTCGTGGACGCATAAGTACGAGCCAACTCCGTGACCGGTGCCGTGTCCGTAGTTGATGCCATGCTGCCACATCGCATAGCGTGCCAAGGCATCTATCTGCGTGCCGCTTATTCCGTCGGGGAACCTGGTGAGTGCCAAGCGGATATGTCCCTTGAGGACCAGGGTGTAATCGAGTTTCTCCTCGTCCGTCAAAGGACCGAGCGCGATGGTTCGCGTGATGTCTGTCGTGCCGTCCTGATACTGCGCGCCGCTATCCAGAAGCAGCAAACCTTTCGGCTCGAGCACGACATCCGAATCGGGTGTGGCTTCGTAGTGAACGATAGCGCCATGAGGTCCGTAAGCTGCAATCGTGTCGAAAGAGAGACCTCGATACAGGTCTTGCTCTGCCCTCAAAGCCGTCAGTTTCTTGTCTATGCTAAGTTCCGTCTCGTTTCCGGCTTCTACGGCGGGCTTCAACCAACGCAAGAACTTCACCATCGCCACGCCATCTCGCACCATTGCCCTGTGGAAACCTTCTATCTCGGCTGCGTTTTTAACCGATTTCATTGCCGGAATGGGGTTCGAAGCCGTGCTTTTGACTGCTGGTTTCCCATATGGATGAATGCTCACACCAATGCTTTTGAGGTAATTTTCCACGGTTTCATCGAGCTTTTCGCTGTCGATGAAGAGCGTCACATCGTTTTGCGTGAGCAAGACATAGCTGACGAAAACGGGATTGCAATGTACGTCGGAGCCGCGAAGATTGAGGAGCCAGGCGATTTCATCCAGTTGAGAAATGACAAGATGCTCTGCTTTTTGCTCTCTCAAAGCCTGCCGAACGCGCTCAATCTTGCTTTCAGCCGACTCTCCGGCAAACTCCAAAAGTTGAATCTCGACCTTGTTCTTGGGAATGGGAGGGCGGTCTTCCCAAAGCTCTTCTGCAGGGTCGAGGTCCGTTCTAAGCTTTATGCCGGCCTTGCCAAAAGCGGACCCCCACCCGTCCTCCCCCTCTAAGGGGAGGAGTTCACCGTCTATGCCAACAGTTTCACCTTCTTTTAGTTGTTGACAAATCCACTCTTCGATGGATGGCGTTTCAGGCATTCCGTCCTTCATCAACTGGAAAGGCGTGCCCTTGAGTTGCTCTTCGGCAGCAATGAAATAACGGCTATCCGTCCAAAGTGCCGCATCGGAAAGGGTTACGACGGCAGTTCCGGCACTTCCGTCGAAGCCCGAAATCCATTGCCGCGTCATCCAATGCTGGGGCACATATTCGCCCTGATGAGGGTCTGTGCTTGGGAAGATGAAGGCGCTCAGGCCGTTCTTCTGCAAGTACTTGCGAAGCGTTTCGACTCTTTCGATGATACTATTTGACATATCACTTGTGTTGCGTTTGTAAATGTGGCACGTTACGTTTGCGATCATAACACGTTATGTTTGCAATCATAACACTATACGTTTGCGATTTAACCACGTTACGTTTTTCAACGTCGCATTTTGTATTGGTCATTACCGAACGCAATCTTACGTCCGTTCATGATGTATATGCCGCGAGTAGGAGTGCCGAGAATGCGACGTCCACTAAGGTCGTAGATTTCATCGGTTGCTTTAGTCTCTTGATTCCTAACGATTTGGATGCCGTCAGGATCTTCGTTGATGTATGATCCTTCGTAGTACCAGACGGGCAAATGCCTGTTGTCTGGAACAGGATAGTTGTCCTCGTTGAGCGTTTGGAACCATGCCTGCCGCTCTTCCGACCTGCCTGCATTGAGCAGACAACACAGGTCTCCACTCGCCATTTCGTGCGAATCAGTACTGATAGCATCAGTCGGTTCGCTGATATTCCAGTCGATATGGTAGTATGTGTCGAGGATGATGGCTCGACTATTGTTGCGGCAAATGATGTCGCATCCTTCCGAATTGATATTCATCTTGCCCATCATGAGGCAGTTAGAGATGAGGCAAGTAGAGGAAGCCCAGCCGACGAGACCTCCGCACATATTCACGTTCGCTCCGTTTATGCTGCCAGCAAAGATGCAGTCCTGTATCGTGGAAATGCTCGGACCATCGCTGGCAAGTCCTGCCAGGCCGCCGTGAGTGCCATCGCCATTAATGGTGGCGTTGATGTCGATGTAGCTCTGGCAACGAAGCAAAGTGCCACCACGAACATCGGAAGCAAGGCCGGCAAACTTGCGGTCAGTAGTTATTGAGCCGCGAACTATGAGATCTTGCACAGTTCCGGACATGTGACAGAAGAGTCCGGCATAGTCTGCCGAGCGATTCAACGCGATAGTGATGGTGTGGCCGTTGCCGTCGAAGGTTCCTTCGAAGACCTTGCTGTCGCCAATCATTATGGTTGGATAGCGAGTGAAATCAATGTCGTCAGTCAGCACACCACTTATATCTGTATGGCCTTGCTCTATCATCTGGGCAAACCATTTGAGTGTCTCGGCCGAAGCAATCTGGTAGTATCCGCGTTCGTCGCGAGGCATACTGTTCATATCGACGTTTCCGCAATACTGACAAATGCCGTCAACATAGTTGTGTTTGTCTTGCTTGTTGAGCGAAGCATCGTTTGTAAAGCCGTCGATGGAAGTGTAGGGCGAGCCGTCGCAATGCAGATGGGAGAAGGAATAGACTATGCTGTGAGAGGGATTTGGGATGGGGGTAATGTCTGAGCCAAGCGTCTGCCTCCATGTCGAACTGCCAGGCTGTTTCCCTTCAAGCAAGAAACAAGCCTCGCCATAAGACACCTGATTCTCCTCCAACATAGTGATGCCTCCGCATCCATTAGTGGCATTCCAGTCACTATAGAAGAAGTTGTTCGTCGATGTGACATTACTAACGTTTCGAGCCAGCAGGTCGCTGCCGTCTGTGCCTACAGTGAAGCGACTCGTAATGAGGCAGTTTGAGATGTGAGTCGAGCCGTCAGTCCAACCTGCAACACCACCGCAACAATTCGTCTGAGTGCCTAATATGCCACCACCAATAAGACAATCGCGAACAATTGTGCCTTGATAAGCAAGGCCCGTAATGCCGCCATGAGTGCCGTCGCCATTAACCGTGCTGACAATATTGACCAGACTCTGGCATCGTTCTATCGTGGCTTCTTCCGTTCTTGCGGCAATGCCTCCTGCAAACTTCGCTGAGGTCGTGACGGTGCCTGTCGTGGTAAGATCGTGGACATAACCTGAGAGCGAGCCGAAGAGTCCTGCATCATCGGCATAGCGTCGCAAGGCAAGTTTGATGGAATGCCCTGCTCCATCGAACTCTCCTTTGTAGGGGGAGCTGACACCAATCATGATGCTGGGATAGGCGGAGAAGTCGATGTCTGCTTTCAGGACTGCGCAAAGCGAGGTTTCTCCAGTGTTGACACGATTCGCAAAGCCTGCCAAATCAGTTGCCGAGGCAATCTCCACGACTTCTGGCTCTGCAGCATTTGGGTTCCTGTTGATAAAGTCATCGAGCCACGAAATGCGGTTCTCGAGGTATTCCTTAAGCCAACCGAGTTCGACTTCATACGAGCCGCCAGCTCTCGGATTGACCTGTACCTTCTGATCCAATATGGGCCATCGCATGAAATTCAGTCGTTGCGATTGCATCAACTCTTGAGCCGTCGAGTCGATGTAAGCGAGAAGACTCTCTTTTGTGATGCCTCGTTCGGCTCGTGCATTGTTCCACATCACAGCCATCGAATCGCAAAGAACTTGGTCGGAGAACATTCTTTTGAGCAAAGCTCGGAAGTTCCCTGCACCACCTCGGGCAAGCGAGATGAAGTCGCCAAGGTCGTTCGTGGGGAAGTTTCGGTAGTCGTTGTCGAAGGCATTGTCAAAGTCCCAGACTGGTCCCATGTGGAATCTGTCGTCGCCTCGCTCTTTTGTGAAGTAGCAACTCCAGAAAGCATCGGGATTGCCAGCCAGTTCTTCGGTCAGCCAATATTGCAAAAGAGTCTTTTCGTCGAGTTTCGAGCGAAAGCCCAAAACGGGGTCATCGAAGTTGGAAGCCAGTATTTTCGCCTCCATCAGGTTGAATTCGCGACGAATGTAGGCTGCCTGTTCGGGCACGATTTCATCGTCATCTGGACTCTTGATGGTAACAGGATTGCCAGCAGCACTAGTGAACCAGGATGCTTCTTGGGCAGCATAGCCATCCAGTTCCAACAGATAACCACCAGTCAAAAGCTCGTCTTCGATATCAGTTGGCTCCATCTCTGTGATGTTAATACGATTCCTGTCAACGGTCAATTGGTCGCTAAGTTGGTAACAACCTTTGTATTCACCATTGACTATGACATCGACTGGCTTGCTCCAAGGTACATAGTCGTAACCCATTCGACGTGCTATCTCGAAAGCCACAAGGTTTCGCATCAGTGTTTTGTCATCGTGATTATTGATGAGCGTCCACTTCTTGGCTTTTGCAGGAGAACGCATGTCGGAGTCCTTGAACATGCGTTTCTGGGTGTCGAGCTTAATGCGATAAGGCTTTTTAGGGTTTGTCAGCGAGCCATTTCCGCGGTATCGAGTCGTGCCAGTTTCCTCCTGAATCATCGTGCCATCTGCATATATGATGGTGAAGGACGAGACGATTTCGTGTACCTTATCGTAAGGATCGATGTTGTCGACAGTGTGAAAGGAGAGGGTTGGCAGGTTGGTCAGCTGATAGAAATGAGTGTCATCGCCTTCGCCGGCATGGCCATAGAAAGCGACTTCCGCTATGTTGCATCGTGCATCATTAGGGCCAATGTATCGAACATAACGGAAGCCTCTGGAGACATTTACGTCGGCATAGCTCATCGAACCGACTGTGCCTTCCTGATCAATCAGATATAGCGGGACGCCATCAAGGAAGCTCGGATCGTTTGCACCTTCGAAGAGTCCCAGGACAACGCGTTTCGGCCCATAACTTCCTTCGCGAGGTGACCATCCGACTCGTGTGATGACATGTGGTTCGCCCAGGTCGAGACCCACCCAAGTCTTGCTGCGTTCATAAGAGGCAAAGAAGGTGGAGTAGTTTCCATCGAAGGCATCGGCGGCAGTATTAACGGTTGTGCTGGCCTGTCCGCTTGAATAGTCCACACTCTCGGCAGTTCCAATGATGGTGCCCGTAAGCATGCGGTCTTGAGCATGGAGTGTGAAACTGGGCAGTAACAAAAGCAGCAACAAAGTTAATGGCGCGTTCACACTCTTTATATTCTTCGTCGCGTCTTGCTTCAAGCCACAGAAAGGACAGAAATGTGCATCGAAGGGTAGGGGAGAACCACATTCCGGACAGGACTTTTCCTTGTCCTTTGACTTGTGATCATGCACCATTTGTGCACTGACGATACCTGTCGGAACAGCCATGATGGTATAGCCCATCAGCATGACTATCGCGGAAAGTACACGCCCAAGGAACGTCGCAGGAGCAATGTCGCCATATCCAACAGTCGTCATCGTCACGACAGCCCAGTAAATACTGGTCGGTATGTCGGTAAATGGCGTGTTTGGGATGCTGCCTTCCACCATGTACATAAGCGTTCCCATGCTAATGACCATGATGACCATGAAGAGGAAGAAGACGCCAATCTTTGGGGCGCTGATGATGATGGAGCGCATCAAGAGGTCGCCTTCTTGCAGGAAACTGAAGAGTTTGAACACGCGAAAGACACGGATGAGGCGGAATGTTCGCACCACCATAAGGTAGCGAACTGGGCCGAATATCCATCCGATATAGAGTGGCAAAGTACTCAGCAAGTCAATGATACCAAAGAAGCTGAGGGCATAATCGCGTGGTTTGTCGGAGCAGTAAAGGCGACAAAGGTACTCGAGAGTAAAGAAAAAGGTGAAGACATACTCAAGAACGGTGAAGACCAACTTTGCCTTTGGAGGCATTCCTTGCAAGCTTTCCAATACGACAATCAGTATGCTTGCAACAATGCAACAAAGCAAAGCGACATCGAAAGCCTTTCCAAGAGGCGTGTCGCTCTGGAAGATAATGACGCGCAACTTCTCTCTTAGCGCTTCATTACGCATGGCTTTCTGCCAAAGTCTTCGTATTGCGTTCATGAACTTCTAGAAGAGTGTGTTCTCGATAATCTTGCCCATCTGCCAAACACAGCGAACATTGAGTTTGTCGTCGAGGATAAGAACGTCGGCATCTTTGCCGCGAGCCAAAGCCCCTTTCCTGCCGAAGACGCCCATGATGTGTGCAGGCGTTTCGCTTGCCATGCGGACAGCATCCTCAAGAGGAACTTCTGCTTGTTGAACAAGAGTACGGACAAGGCGATCGGTTGTCGCGATAGAACCTGCGAGGGCACTGCGGTCGGCAAGTTTGCAGACACCATCTTCGATGATGACACGGTCGTCGAAAGCCTTCGCATCGGCTCCTGCGGCTGCTACTGCAAGAGCGTCCGTGATGACTGCCATGCGTTCAACACCTTTAATCTTGTAGGCCATACGAAGAATCGTAGGTGGAACATGGATGCCGTCAGCAATACATTCTATGGTCATGTCATCAATGAGATAGACACTCTCGACTGTACCTTCGTACTTGTATCCCATCTTGTTGTGGAAGCCAGGCATGGCGTTGTAGAAGTGAGTGACGTGAGTGAATCCGGCTTCGAAAGCGGCTTTCACGTCATCATATTCAGCATTGGTGTGTGCGATGCTTGGCAGGATTCCCTTTTCTGCACAGTAACGTCCGAACTGCAAGGCTCCAGGAAGTTCTGGAGCAGCATCCCATCGAGCAAGACATTCCGACTTTTCTACGATGGGAATGTACTCGTTGGGGTCAGGGTTCTTTATCCATCCTGGTTGTTGTGCCCCAGCTTTTGTGGGGTTGAGGTAGTGTCCTTCGAGGTGAAGACCGAGGATGGGCGAGTCCTTTTCCTGCATAAGTTTGGTACAGGTCTGTACTGCCTTCTCAATCATGGGCACAGTACTGCTGCTCAGGGTCGGGAAGATGGCGGTCGTGCCATGTTTTGCGTGGGCCTCGACGGCAGCCTTAAAGGCTTCGGGAGTGCCTTCTTGGAAGTCTCTGCCACCTCCTCCGTGAACATGCATATCGATGAAACCGGGTACGACACACATGCCTTTTGCGTCGATGAGGTCGGCTCCGATGACGGCCAAATCGCAGTTTGTCACTTCGAGTATCTTGTTGTCGCGCAGGATGACGCTGCCGTTCTTGAGCCATCCTTGCGGGGTCAGGACTTTACCATTAATGATTTGTGTTAGCATGGGAATAGTTGATAGTTTATTGTTGAAAGGTTTAAGTTTATGCCATACTGTAGACTACGTCCATTATCTTCTTGCCGATTGCGTCGGCTTCCTGCATTGTGCTTGCTTCGCTATAGACGCGAATGATGGGTTCTGTATTGCTCTTGCGGAGGTGTACCCATTTGTCTGGGAAGTCTATCTTTACCCCATCGATGTCGTTCACCTCTTCGTCCTTGTACATTTCCTTAACCTTAGCGAGGATTGCGTCCACATCTGTTTCCGGATTCAGGTCGATACGATTCTTCGCGATGAAGTAGGGAGGATAGGTTGCACGCAGTTCACTTGCCTTCATTCCCTTCTTAGCGAGGTAGGTGAGGATAAGGGCGATGCCTACAAGAGCGTCTCGTCCGTAGTGGGCTGCAGGGTAGATGACGCCACCATTGCCTTCTCCGCCGATGACTGCTCCTGTTTCCTTCATCTTGGTTACGACGTTAACTTCGCCCACGGCTGCAGCATTGTACTCGCATCCGTACTTTCGTGTCACATCTCGAAGGGCGCGAGTGGAGGAGAGATTGCTGACCGTATTGCCTGGTGTATGCTGCAGGATGTAGTCGGCAACCGTGACGAGTGTGTACTCTTCGCCATACATCGTTCCGTCTTCACA